>CAYFYD010000295.1:0-5639 GCA_964347195.1 uncultured Ectothiorhodospiraceae bacterium | reverse complement strand
CCCGACGCTCTTCCGATCTCTTGTGCCGCGGGCTCGACGCGGGCATGGTGGAGAGGTAGTCGTCGCCCCAGCGCTCGAGAGCTTCGGGGACGATGTTGCCGGGCAGGACCGCGTTCACGGTGATGCCGTACCGGGCGAGCTCGATGCACGCGGTGCGCATGAAGCCGAGCTGGCCGGACTTGGACGCGCCGTAGTGCGACCAGCCCGGGAAGCCGGTCACCGGACCGGTGATCGAGGAGGTCAGGATCACCCGCCCCTGGTCCGAGCCCTTGAGCCCCGGGAGGCAGGCCTTCACGCTCAGGAAGTTGCCCTTGAGGTTGGTGCCCATCACGAGGTCCCACTCGCCGGGGTCCATGTCCTCGATACCGGTCTGCGGATAGACGCCCGCGTTCGCGCACAGGACGTCGATTCCGCCGTGGCGCTCGAGCGCGGCCGCGGCCATCGCGCGGCACTGGTCGAAGTCGCCGACGTCGGCGCTGAAGGCGCTCGCGCCGTTGCCGATCTCGTTCGCGCTCTCCTGCGCCTCGGCGAGGTTGCGCGACACCACCAGCACCTTCGCCCCGTGAAGAGCGAAGACGCGGGCGATACCTTTGCCGATGCCTTTGCTGGCGCCGGTCACGATGACGGAACGTCCGGACAGTGAAGTGAGCATCGCGGGTCTCCTCGAGTGATTGCTGAAGAATGCTGGTCAGTCGCTTGAACCCCTGGGCATGGAGTGTACGGGCGCCTCGCAGTGCTCAGGCTCCGCACTCGGAGAATGCGCGGAGGAAGCGGACGAGCGCCGCGAAAGCCGGGGATTCCAGACTCCACGCGCCCTGTCGCGCGCCTTCGCCCACCCTTGCCACCGGGTCCTCCATCGCCGCCAGATAGGCGTGCGCGAAGCTCTTGTCGGCGTTTCTCGATCCGAGGGCGTCATGCCTTTCGAGACAACCCAGGTACTCGTCGACACATCGGGCGGTGCTCGTACCCTTCACGGACCACCGGCAGAGGGTCTCCATGGCACCCCGCTCCACACCGTCCGGCACGATGAACACGCCGATCGAAGGCACCGCGTCGGAGAACTCGGCGTGCACCGCGGGCGGCACGAAGCCGACCTTTCGGAGATGGGCGCATACGCTCTGGAAAGCACCTCTCGCGTCGTCATCAGCGTCTCGAATCACGGCGATCGAGCGGAGAGTCGCCCGAGACATCGCCGCAACGCGTATCGCCCGTATGTTGCGCGGGAATCGATCTCGTCCCCCCGCGGCGATTACCTGGACTCCCGAATCTTCGTCCAAGCAGTACTCCGTCAGCGCGTCGATGAGGTTCACCTCGTCATAGCCCTCAACCAGCAGGAGTCGGTCCTGGGAGATCCCGAATCTCGGCGCTCCGAGTCCTGCTTGCGCAGGCACTAGCGGACCTCCAGGTTGAGATCGCGCGCGCCTTCCAGCGCTTCGCCGGTAAAGGTCACCGCTTCTATCCCCCCCGTCGACTCGTTCCTGAAGAGCGTGTGTATGGACAGGTCCCCCGGCGCGCATGCGAACGCCACGATGGCCGCGTCAATGCACTCGGCGCTATGGGTCGTGGCCACGACCTGCACGTTCCATGTGTCCATCCACTGGCGTACGTGTCCCCAGACCTTCGTGAACGCGGAGTAATGAATGCCGTTCTCCATCTCGTCCATGAGGAGGACGCCTTGCCGAGCGGCGAAGAAACCCAACAGTAGTCTGAACAACCTGACGGCTCCGCCGCCCAAATCGTGAATGGGAAGCTGTCTCCCGTCCGTCGTCGTCGTCGACAGATACGATTCGCCCGCGTCATCGGCCAGGATCTCGACACCTTCGACTCGAGGAAGGATGAGATTGATGGCTCTCGTCAGCTCGGGCTTGGCACCAGCCCTCACCATCTCGGAGTAGCGCCGTAGATACTCGTCGGGCGTTTCGAGTTGAAACTTGGTGGACTCGATGACAGCGCTGGTGGTCGCGGGCGATGCCGGGGTCTCATGTACCACTATGCCCTTGGGCGTCAGGTGCATTTTTCCGGTGCTTCCCTGCGCGGTCTCACCGTCCAGGGATGTGAGGATCCGGCCTATCACCGGAAGCTGCGGACCGTTCTCTTCGCCGGTCCCGACTATTGCAGGGCGCACCACCCCCGAGGTCGGCTCGAACGTACACCGCAAGCTATGGGGTACATCGCTTTCCGTTCCCCTGAGATCCAGTACACCGTCCGACAATGTTGCTATGGGATCCACAACCGGATTCCCGGAACGCTGCACGTTCGCGTTCCACAGGAGCGGCGGGCTGTATCGACCCAGGAACAGCCAGATCGCTTCGATCAGTGCCGTCTTGCCGACCCCGTTCACACCGGTCACCAGATTGGCGCGTGTCAGACGAGGCAGGGACAGCCCGTCTATGCCGCGGTAGTGAAGCGCCTCGAAGCTGCTGAGGTGAACCACTGGGCTTGCCCCTCTGCGCATTGTTTCCATCCGCACACCACTACGGCGACGGAAGCACCAACGACGATCGACTCTCGCCTGCCCCGAAGTACATCGCCTTGAACCTGACCATCTGCTCGATCCTTTCGATCACCCCGCGCTCCCTGGCCCGGCCCCGGTCGTGCTGAACATGCGGGTATTCTAAACAGCGTGGCTCGCAATCGATCCGATATCCGCACCTGCCGTCTGCCCGGCCGGGAGCTCTCCCGGATCACGTGCTGGCGCCGGGGGAGCGGCGGCGCCCCCGGCCGATCAGCCACCCCAGCCAAGCGAGCAGCAGGAGCAGCGCCGCGCTCGCCATCGTCAGCGCCCCCAGAGTGGGGACCATCGGGGTGTAGCCGGAAACCATCTTGGAGTAGAGCCACTCGGGAACGGTCTGGTCCGCCCCGGTCGAGAACAGGGAGAGCGGGAAGTTCCCCCAGGACAGCAGGAACGCGAATATCGCGCCGGAGACCAGTCCCGGCGAAAGGATCGGGATGGTGACTTCCCTGAGCACCTGCCAGCGGCTCGCGCCGAGGTCGTAGGCGGCCTCCTCCAGGGCGGGGTCGAAGCTGTAGATCCGGATCGACATGATCAGGATCACGATCGGCACGATCCAGATCATGTGCGCGAACACCGCGGTGTGCCAGCTCGTCTGCACCCCGAGGACAGAGAACCACAGGAGGAGCGCGAGGCCGAGCACCGCCTGCGGGAAGAAGATCGGCAGCAGGACGAGGCGCTGGTAGAGGCGGCGGCCCTTCCATTCGTAGCGCGCGAAGGCGAGCGCCCCGAAGAAGGCGAGCACGACGGAGAACAGGGTCACCAGGACCGCGACGCTGAGCGAGGTCCACACGAGGTCGCGCACCGAGAGCGACTGGCCCGCCTTCTCGTACCACTTCGTCGACCAGGCGGCGATCGGGAACTGGAAGTAGCGTTGCCGGGAGAAGGAGGCCAGCACCACCGCGAGCAGCGGAAAGTACAGAAAGGCGAGCACGCACACCGTCCACAGGGCGATGAGGGCGCGGGAGACGCGACCCTTCGGCGTGGCGCGCACCGCCTCAGCGCCTCCCGATGATCCGGTCGAGGTCGATGTGACGGAAGAGCGTGAACACGATCAGCCCCGAGAGCGCGATCAGGAGCACCGAGAGCACCGATCCCCGGGGCCAGTTCTGGGCGAAGGTGAAGGCACTCTCGATGTCGTCGGCGATCATGATGACGGCCTGACCTCCGAGGATCTTGGACTCCGCGAGGGAGCCGAGCGCGAGGATGAAGCACAGGATCCCGCCGATCATGATTCCGGGCATCGACAGGGGCAGCTCCACCTCGCGGAAGATCTCGAAGCGCGAGGCGCCGAGATCGGCCGCCGCCTCCTTCAGGCTCTCGGGCACCATGGAGATCCCGATGACGAGGGGAAAGAGCATGAAGGGCAGGTACACGTACACCAGCCCGAGCACGATCGCGGGGACGCTGTAGAGCAGGCCGGAGGCCGACACCCCGAAGAGGTGCTGGAGCGAGCCGTCCAGGACGCCGTTCTTGAGCAGGATGAGCACCCAGCCGAAGAGCCGGATGTTCTCGGAGATGAGCAGGGGCAGGGCGACGAGCGCGGTGACGAGGTTCGCCCAGCGCCCGAAGAGCTTCGCCATTCCGTAGGCGATGGGGTAGCAGACGACGAAGAGGATGAGGACCGCGATCGTCGCGAGGAAGAGCGACCAGAAGAAGGAGAGGTAGTAGCTGTCGGAGACGACGGACGCGAAGTTCTCGAGCGTCGGCGCCTGCCGGAGCGAGAAGGTCCGCGGCGGCATGAAGCTGTAGGCGAGGACGATGACGAGCGGCCCCGCGAAACCGGCGAGGAGGAAGAGCGACACGGGGAGCGCGGAGAGCGGGCCGGGCCGCCGCAGCCACTGCCCGACGCCGCCGGAAGCGGCACCCTCGTGCGCGGTGCGGCGCCCCTTCACTCGCTCACCAGGATCGAGTCCTCGGGCCGCCATCCCAGGGTCACGTCCGCGTCCGAGGCACCTTCGAAGGGGTCGTCCTGGAGGCGCTCCACCAGCCACTGTGCGCCGCCCGCGGTGCGGACCTGGTACTGGACGCGCGAGCCGAGCGCGTAGTCGTTGAAGAGCCGTCCGCTCAGGGTGTTCGCCACGCCGGCCGCCTGCGGTCCGATCTTCATCACCTCGGGCCGGATGATGAGGAAGCCCCGGGCGAAAGACCCGGGCATGCCCCTCACCTCGAAAGTGCCCTCCCCCCCCACCTCGCGCACGGTGGTCGCGCCGGCCGCCTCCACCTCCAGGACGTTGACCTCACCCATGAACTGGGCGACGAACTTGTTGACCGGCCGGTTGTAGATCGCGTAGGGCGTGCCGATCTGGACCAGCATGCCGTCCTTCATGATGCCGATGCGGTCCGACATCACCATCGCCTCCTCCAGGGAATGGGTGATGTAGACGAAGGTCTTGCCGGTCTCCCGGTGGATGTCCTTGAGCTCCTTCTCGAGCGTCTTGCGCAGGCGGAAGTCGAGGGCGGCCAGGGGCTCGTCGAAGAAGAGGATCCGGGGGTCGAAGGCGAGCGCGCGGGCGAGCGCGATGCGCTGGCGCTCGCCGCCGGAGCACTGGTTCACCCCCTTGTCGTAATAGTCCACCGGGAGGCGGAGCTGCCGGAGCAGCCCGCTCGCCCTCTCCCGCCGCCGCGCGGGCGCGACCCCGGCGATCTTCAGCGGGAACTCGATGTTCTCCCCGACGCTCTTGTGCGGGAAGAGCGCGAGGTCCTGGAACACCATGCAGGTCGGACGCCGGTTGGCGGGAACGTCGTTCAGGAGCGCTCCGTTCAACCGGATCTCCCCGCGGGTGGGCCGCTCCATGCCCACCAGCATGCGGATCATCGTCGTCTTCCCCGATCCCGAGGGTCCGACCAGCGTGAAGAACTCGCCCTCGCGTATGCCCAGACGGACGTCGCGCACGGCGGTGAAGTCGCCGAAGGTCTTGGTCAGCCCGTCCAGTACCAGAAGCGCTTCGTGCCCTCCCTCCATCGCTTGCCGGACCCGCAGACTCTACCCGCTGCGCGAACGCGTCAGGGCATCAGGCCTCACGCTCGCGCTTCGCGGCGGAGTAGATCTCGTACATCTCCGCGTAGTCGGGGTTGATGTCGTAGTCGGCGGAGTTCGCCATCTCCTCTTCCAGGGTGTCCCACT
>CAYFYD010000294.1:0-5658 GCA_964347195.1 uncultured Ectothiorhodospiraceae bacterium | reverse complement strand
TCGTCATTCCCGCGGAAGCGGGAATCCATTTCGACCAACGAATACCGAACCTCGAGAGAAGATCGAGCCCGCGCGCGCCGGTCCGGTCGTGCGCCCGGCACGATCGGCCGGCCCCGGGGCGGCCTGCTTCCGGAAGCCGACCGAGCCCGCCTTCCGCCCGTTACGGGCTACCCGGCCCGCCGGCCGGGCGGCGGGGGCTGTGCGCCGGCGGGAACGCTCCAGAGGAGCATCGCCGCGTAGCCCCGGTAAGGGCGCCATCCTTCCGCCATCCGAAGCAGCTCGGCCGGGCCCGGTCTCACCCCGCCCACGCTCATCGCCCGCAGCAGGCCGATGTCGCTCGCGGGGAAGGCATCGCGGTGGCCGAGGGCGCGCAGCGCAATGTACTGGGCGGTCCACTCGCCGATGCCGGGCAGCGCCTTCAGGCGGCCGATGTCGCGCTCGTATCCCCCGCTCGATGCGAGCAGGCCCGGCTCCGCCTCGACCGCTTCGCTCAGGCGCTGGATGCTCCGTACTCTTGCTCCCGGCATGCCCATGTCGGAGAGGTCGGCCGACAGGATTGCGCGGGGGCCGGGGAAGAGCCAGGTCAACCCGTCTCCGCGGGCCGGCTCCGGGGAGCACGCGCAACGTGCCACGAGGCTTCCTGCGAGGCGGGTCGCCGCCGCCACGCTCACCTGCTGGCCGAGGATCGCCCGCACCGCGAGCTCGAAGGGATCGAAGGTGCCCGCGACCCGGGCCGCGGGCCGCCGCGCGAGCAGGGCCGCGAGCCGGGGGTCGCGGCGCAGGTGGGCCGCGATCCCCGGAAGGTCCGCGTCCAGGTCGAACATCCGGCGCAGGCGCGCCTTCAGATCCGTGAGGCTCGCGGCCCCGCCCACCTCCACCCCCAGGCGCCGGGCTCCCGCGGCGGCGACGCTGAGCGTCCCCTCTTCACCGTCGATTTCGAAGCGGCGCCGGTAGCGGCCCTCTTCGACGCGCTCGACTCCGGGCGTCGCGCGCGGCGCGAAGTACGAGAGGACGGCGGGCCAGTCGAAGTCGGCGCCGGTATCGATGTACGTGCTGGCTGCGCTCACGCTGCGCCACTCCCAAGAGGTCGAGAACCCGTCACTCTCCCGGCCAGGATCCACGTCGAGCTCGACCCGGATGCGATACCATCGGCGGGTCATGAGCGAGAGCGCCTTCACCCCGAGCTTCGACGAGCTGCCGCCGGTCTTGCCGGTCTTTCCCCTCGCCGGCGCCGTGGTGCTGCCCCGGCAGAACCTGCCTCTCAATATCTTCGAGCCGCGCTACCTCGACATGGTGGCCGACGCGCTCGGGCAGGGGCGCAACTTCGGGATGGTCCAGCCGTGGCCCGGCACGGAGGATCAGGAGTCGCCCCCGCTGTGCCGGGTCGGCTGCGCGGGACGCATCACCGCGTTCAACGAGACCCGGGACGGGCGTTTCGTGATCAGCCTCACCGGGGTCTGCCGCTTCGAGGTGGCGCGGGAGCTCGAGCCACGGCACGGCTACCGGCGGGTGAGGCCGGAGTGGCGGCGCTTCGCCTCGGACCTCGACGCGGCGCCGCAAGTCGAGATCGACTTCGAGCGCTTCGAAAAGATCGCGCTCGACTACTTCGCGGCACGGGGCCTGGAGGTCAAGTGGGAGGCGATCCGCAAGCTGCCGGGCGCCTCTCTCGTCGACTTCCTCGCGATCAACCTTCCCCTTGCGGCGCAGGACAAGCAGGCCCTGCTCGAGTGCGATGCCGGCGCCGCCCGGGCGGAGCTGCTCGGCGGCCTGCTCGAGATGGCGGCGGCCGAGCCGCACGGTCCGAGCGGCACCCGTCACTGATCGCGCGCAAGCGCGACCGGGGCCGAGACACGGGAGCAGCGCCGAGGTCAGGGAACGGATGGCCTTCGAGGAGACCTCGAATCTGGTCCCTGCGATGCTTCGGGTCAAGCCCGTGACGCCCCTCGTGCCGGACCGCTTCAGGCCGGCGGGAGTTCCGGTGTGCGCACGAACGACACGCTTTCGAGTGGATTCCCGCGCGACGGGAAGAGCGGGATTCCCTCGATGCGCGGATGTCCAGGCGCTCTCCTTGCGTCGCAGGACCATCTTGTTGGCTGTCATAATCGATTGATTTCAAATAAAAAACTAACTTGTTCAGACAGCCGCTGGAAGACAAGGCGAATCAGTGGGATGTCTCCGACTTCGGGATGGCCCTGCCTTGCGTCGTCTCGCCCGCTCCCTCCGGAATCGGGTTGGGTCAGGGCATGAAACGATTCCGACGGGCGGATCCCGCGACGTTTTGTCGCCGGGAGAGTCCCAAGCCTTCAAACCCCCCTCTATAATGGCCGCAGTGCGAAAGCGGGCCCGAGGTCGCGGCATGAGCGGGAATCGAGACGGAGAACGCGCGGCCCCCGCGCCGCGCCGCCAGGGACGGACGCCCCGGGACCGGACGGACCCCACGCGGCACGCATGCGGCATCGGCCCCCCACCGTCATTCGAAGCGCGTCGTTCCGCGGGACGGGGCGGAGCCTGGTGAGATCCCCCCGGTGCGGCGGCCCGGTCGCCGCGCGTATCCGGTGCCCCCGGCGCCCCGTGCCTTCTACCCGGTAGGCCCCGGTGGAGGAACTCCTCTCGCTCGGCGCGGCGAGCGCGCTGCTGCAGGTGATCCTCGTCGATCTCGTCCTCGCGGGCGACAACGCGATCGTCGTCGGCATGGCCTCGGCGGGACTGCCGGAGAGGCAGCGCGCCCGGGTCATCGCAATCGGGATCTCTCTCGCGGTGGTGATGCGGATCGGGTTCGCGCTCGCCACCGTGCAGCTCCTGCAGATCACCGGGGTGCTTCTGGTGGGCGGGCTGCTCCTGGCCTGGGTGTGCTGGAAGCTGTGGCAGGAGCTGCGCACGCACGTGGACCATGCCCGAGTCGCCGCGACCCGGGCGATGGAAGGGCTTCCCCATGAGCAGGGGGGCAAGTCGATGCGCCAGGCGATCGTGCAGATCGTGATCGCCGACCTGTCGATGTCGCTCGACAACGTGCTCGCGGTGGCCGGAGTGGCGCGCGAGCACTTGTGGGTGCTGGTCTTCGGCCTGTTGCTCTCGGTGATCCTGATGGGAGTGGCGGCCACCTTCGTGGCGCGGATGCTCGCCACCCGTGCGTGGATCGGCTACATCGGGTTGCTGGTCATCGTCTACGTGGCCGGGGCCATGATCTGGGAGGGGGGGGCCGAGCTCTACCTCCTTCTTCGTCCGGTCTGAACGGGGCGCTGTCATGCGCCTGGTGGACATCGGCGCCAACCTCGGCCACGAGAGCTTTCGCGGCGACCTCGACGAGGTCCTCGCGCGCGCCCGGCGGGCAGGGGTCGAACGCATCGTGGTCACCGGGGCCTCGGTGACGGAGAGCGCGGCCGCGCAGCGCCTCGCCGCCCGCCACCCGAAGCGGCTCCGCTCCACCGCGGGCGTGCACCCTCATCTCGCCCGGGAGTGGGGCGACGCGAGCGCCGGTGCCCTGCGTGCGCTTCTTGCCCGAACCGAGGTGGTCGCGGTGGGGGAAGCGGGGCTCGACTTCAACCGCGACTTCTCGCCGCGTCCTTCCCAGGAGCGCGCCTTCGAGGCGCAGATCGAGCTCGCGATCGAGCTCGGCATGCCCCTCTTCATGCACGAGCGCGACGCGAGCGAGCGCTTCGTCGCCCTCCTCGCGCGCCACCGCCACCGGCTCGGGCCGGGCGTCGTGCACTGCTTCACCGGCGATGAACGGGCGCTCGACGCGTACCTCGACCTCGACCTCCACATCGGGATCACCGGCTGGATCTGCGACGAGCGGCGCGGCACGCACCTTCATCGCCTGGTGAGGAAGATCCCCTCCGAGCGGCTCATGGTGGAGACCGACGCCCCCTATCTGCTGCCGCGCGACCTCCGGCCGCGTCCCAGGGGCCGGCGCAACGAGCCCGCCTACCTTCCCCACATCGTGGCGCGCATCGCGCAGCATCGCGGCGAGACTCCGGAGCAGCTCGCCGAGAGCAGCGCCCGGACCGCGATCGCCTTCTTCGGGCTCGGCGCCTGAGCCCGCGTTTCGCCCCGACCTCCCGCTGCGGGCGCCGGCGCCAAAGCCGTGCACGCCGCACGGGCCGCCCTGCGTCATCGCCTCGGCCGACGGACGCCCAGTGTCCTTCGCCGCGCTGCGGGAGCGTTCGTTGGCGTGGCGGCGGCGGCCAGGTCCTGGAGACCTTCACGTTCCTCACGACCTCGGCCGCGGCGGGGTCGCCACTATCCATGACCGTCGGCCCGCGGTCCCGCCGCGAGCACTCGCCAAGGAGAAGCACACGCCACGGCGCGCCGCTCGGTGGGCCCACGGCCCCGATGCGCCGCGGCACGGCGCGAGCAAGGCGACGCAGCACACACCGGACCCGCCCGGGTACCCTGTATCTTCCCCATGCCATAGACTCGATACATGGCCGCATCGACCAGCGAGACACTCACACCGCGCAGGGCCACCTACCAGGACGTGCTCGACGCTCCCGCGCACCGGGTCGCCGAGATCGTCGACGGGACGCTCCATGCCCACCCACGCCCGGCGCCTGCGCATGCAGTGGCGAGCTCAGCGCTCGGGGGCGAGCTCGCGAACCCGTTTCATTTCGGACGCGACGGCCCGGGGGGGTGGTGGATCATCTTCGAACCCGAGCTGCACCTCGGCGAAGACATCCTGGTCCCCGACCTCGCGGGTTGGCGCCGGGAGCGGATGCCGGTGCTACCCGACACGGCGTACTTCGCCCTCGCGCCGGATTGGGGGTGCGAGGTGCTCTCGGCCTCCACGCGCCGGCTCGACCTTCATGGCAAGCGCCCCATCTACGCGCGCGAAGGCGTCGCCCACCTGTGGTTCGTCGACCCGGAGGACCGCACCCTCGAGGCGTTCGAGCTGCGCAAAGGGCAGTGGATGCTGATTGCGAGCGCGAAGGACGACGAGCCGGTGCGCATCCGCCCCTTCGACGCGATCACCTTCAGCCTCGCCGACCTCTGGCCCTGAGCACGCGTTACAGCATGGGCAGTCCGTGTCAGCTCGGAGGTCCCCAGGGCCACGGCCGAGCACGGGACGCCGGCGCCCGCGCGCGGGACATCCGGCACGGGTGGCGTCTCGGGCCGCGCGTGCCCCCGGCCCTGGCAAGAGAGAGGGGAACCTGATGGCTCACGAGCGGCTTCGCAAGTTCAATACGAAAGACACCTATCCCGACCAGAATCTGGACAACGATCTCTGCCAGGTGGTGCGGGCCGGCAACATCGTCTTCGTCCGCGGTCAGGTCGGCAGCGACTTCGAGGGCAACACGGTCGGGATCGGGGATGCCGGCGCCCAGGCGGACCAGGCGATGAGCAACGTCGACCAACTCCTGCGAGAGGCGGGCAGCGATCTGAGCCACATCTGCCGCACTGTCGTCTACCTCACCGATCGGGTCCATCGCGACGAGGTGTACCGGGTCGTCGGCCGGTGGTTGAAGGGCGTGTATCCGGTCTCCACCGGCATCATCGTCGACGGTCTCGCCCGTTCCGAGTGGCTGATGGAGATCGAGGTCACCGCGGTCGTCCCCGACTGACGCATCCTCGCCCCCCTTCGACGGCTCCGGGGGGCGCCGGGCGACTCTGACTCATCTTCGACAGTTTGAGGGCTGATTTGACGCTCTTGGGAGGGAAAAG
>CAYFYD010000293.1:0-5662 GCA_964347195.1 uncultured Ectothiorhodospiraceae bacterium | reverse complement strand
CGCCTTAATCCCGGCCGACCTACCGCGCGAACCTCCGCCGTCATTCCCGCGTAAGCGGGAATCCATGTGCGCCAACCGAGCACGGATGCCAGCATGCGGCCGCCCGCGCATGGGCAGGCCGCCGCCCGCGGGTCGTCGGGCTCAGGCCTCGAACCACCACCTCTCCAGCATCATGTAGCCGTCGAAGTCCCCGGTGCCGTTGACCACCTCGTCGTGCTCGAGCCGGTCGGTGTAGGCGAGCACGTGGTTCGAGAAGTTCGGCACCACCGCGCCGCCCTCGTCTCGAATGAGCTCCTGCATGTCCCAGTACATCTGCCGCCGCCGGGCTTCGTCGAGCTCGACGCGCGCCGCCTTCAACAGCTCGTTGAACTGGTCGTGCTTCCAGAAGGTTTCGTTCCAGTTCGAGGTCTCGGCGTAGGCCACGGTCAGTATCCAGTCCTCGGTCGGCTGGCCGAACCAGTAGCTCGCGCACCAGGGGTGCTTCATCCACACGTCCGCCCAGTAGCCGTCCTGGGGCACCCGCTTCGGCACGATGTTGATGCCGGCCTTGGCGGCGTGCTCCTTGTAGAGCAGCACCGTGTCCATGGCGCCGTTGAAGATGATGTCGGAGCTGCTGAGCTCGACTTCGAGGTTCTGCATTCCCGCCTTCTCGAGGTGGAACTTCGCCTTGTCCGGGTCGTACTCCCGCTGCGGCAGCTCGTGGTGGAAGTACCGGTACGAGGGAGACAGGGGATGATCGTTGCCCGGTACCCCGTGGCCTCGAAGGATGCGCTTGACGATCTCCTCGCGGTCGATGGCGTACTTCAGCGCGAGGCGGACGTCGTTGTCGTCGAAGGGAGCCATGTCGGTGCGCATCGGGAAGTCGACGTGCAAGGGACCCTGCACGTCGAGGACCTCGATGCCCGGGGCCTGATCCAGCAGGTGGGCCGTCTTGAGATCGATCCGGTCGATGATGTCGAGCTCACCGCTCTGGAGCCCGTTCTGCCGGGCAGTGGTGTCGGCGATCACCCGGATTTCCATGGAATCGAACCAGCCCCGGTCGGGCTTGTGGTAGTTGGCGTAGCGCTCCAGGTACGCGACGACGCCCGGCTCGAAGCTCACGACCCGGTAGGCGCCGCTGCCGACCCCGTACTCCAGGGCGCCGTCCGCTTTCACCGGGGACATCCCGAACGCCGCGTCGCTCAGCAGAAACGCGAAGTCGGCATTGCCCTCCTTCAACTCCACACGAACGGTGTGGTTGCCGGCCTTCTTCACGTCCGCGATCTGATCGGCGAGGCTCTTGACCGCCGAGGTCGAGTCCTCTCCGCGGTGGACGTTGATCGACGCGATGGCGTCGTCGGCCCCGAAGGCCTTGCCGTTGTGGAACTCCACGTCCCGCCGGAGCTCGAAGGTCCATGCGGTCGCACCGGCGTCGGATTCCCACGCGGTCGCGAGTCCGGGGACCAGATTGCCCGCGGGGTCCAGCTCCGTCAGGTGGCTCATGAAGCCGTTGAAGAAGAGGCGGGTGAACCCGCTCGTGAGCAGGGAGAAGTCCATGGAATCGGTGGTGGACCCCTGGCTCGAGCCTACCCGGAGGTGGCCCCCGCGGCTCGGAGCCGCCCTCGCCGCGTCCATGAGCAGCGTCGACGGGACCGCGCCCGCCGCGCCCAGGGCGGTGGCCCGGCGGATGAATTCCCGGCGGCCGATTCGGCCGAGCGAGAGGTGCGCCCGGAGTTGCTCTATCGTGTTCATCGCCATCATTCTCTCCCCGAAGTTGCGTTCGGAATTGTGGGTTCGAGGCCCTGCAAGGCCGTAGTGACGAATGCGTCGCGCTCCTCGCCGCGCAGGGGTTCCGCCCCGCGGTAGATCCCCACGACCCTTTCCATCGTCGCCGCGCGCAGGTCCCGGTCATCACTGCCTTCCCGTGCGGGGATCCGCAGTACATTGTCGCCCGACCAAGTCGGGATGGGGGCGGGGCCGAAGCGCGCGGGCTGCACGGGAGGACGCCCCGCCGCCAGCGCCCGGATGTCTTCTCGGACCCGGCGACGGAAGAGCGAGACGCCCTTGTCCGAGGTGCCGCGATTCTCCCTGGCGTGCACGACGATGGCTCCCTGCCCCACCATCGCCTCGTAGTCTCCGGGCCGTCTCTGGCGCTCCTCCGCCGGCCGCTCGAAGATCTCGCCCTGTTCGAGGATCTCGATGTTGTCCGGGGTGTTCCACTCCGCCGGGTCGGTGCGCTCGCCGAAGTTGGCCCACGCGACCACCTTGGTGTTCGTATCGTCCACCGGGACGCACCAGCGGAAGAAGGTGTTGCGGCCGAAGTAGCGGGGCGTGTGTCCGTCGATGGTGTGCACCGCGCCGGACTGGGTGATGTTGGGCAGAATGTTCTCCTGCACCCGGGTCCAGATGTGCGAATCCACCCGGCGCGCGATGGTGCAGTACACGGCGAACGCGCCTTCGTGATAGTCCACGTCGCCCAGCACTCCCCAAGTGTCGGCGAATTGCGGCCCGTTGACGAGGGTGTGCAGGAACATCGAGTGGACGGGGTCGATGCCGTTCTCCGTCACCTGCAGCCAGTTGCACGGAAAGGAGCAGGTATAGGGCTCCATCACGGTGTCCGGGATCTCGAAGGTGTCGTAGACGGGAAACTCCGGAACCTCCGTCGCCGGTCCGAGGTAGGCGAAGACGATGCCCTTGTACTCGAAGGCCGGGTATCCGCCCTGACGGACCTTCGAGAAGAGCGGGCTGCCGGCAGGTTCGGCCGGAGCCTCCAGCAGGGTGCCGTCGACGTCCCATCGCCAGCCGTGGTAGCAGCAGCGGATGCCGCGCGCTTCGATGCGCCCGTACTCGAGCGACGCGCCCCGGTGCGCGCAGTGGCGATGCAGCAGGCCGATGCGTCCCCCTCCGTCGCGGAAGAGCACCAGGTCCTCGCCGAAGAGCCGGACCGCGAGCGGCAGGTCGCCGACCTCCTTCGAGAGCACGATGCCGTGCCAGAAGCGGCGCAGGTACTCCCCGCAGGGCGTGCCCGGCCCGACATGGGTGAGCTCCGCATCCTCGGGTGGAACATCGCGATTCTCGTAGCCGCGATAGCTCCGGAAGCGGTCGATGGGCAGGTCCATCGTTATGTCTTCGCTCTCATGTCGCGTACTCCATGCGCATGCCCGACCAAGCGACTGAGGCGCCCGGCCGCCCGTCCGGCGAGCATACCCGAGATTCGCGCTCGCTTGACCGGGTGCGCGAGGATGCATTGGCCTTGCAGCTACTGGAAACGCTAGAATTCTGGCCATGGTCTGTCGATACTGTCTCCCCGCGTGCGCACCGGCGCTCGTCGCCGTGCTCGCCCTCCTTGCCGGGGCCGGGGCCCCCGCCCTTGCGCACACGGAGCAGGAGGCGACCTTTCCCCAAGACGGCGCCATCCTCGAGCTCGCGCCGGATGTGGTGTCCGTGACCTTCGACGCGCCGATGCGCATTACCTCGATCCGGCTCACCAGCGAGGCGGGCGGCGCATTCGAACTCGAGCGCTCCGATGCGATGGAGCCGGCCACCGAGTTCCGTGCGACCCCGCCGCCGCTGCCGGAGGGCCGCTACACCGTCGAATAGCGCGGCCTCTCGCCGGACGGCCATCCGATGAAGGGCCGCTTCTCCTTCGAAGTCGCGCCGTAGACGGCGCGGGGTGGGAGGCGGTGTGCTCGTGATGGACGCAGCGGCCGCCGCGCCGGTCCGGGTGGGGGCGCTCGCGTATCTCGCTTCGCGCACCGAGGCGGGAAACGCGCTCTGAACGTTCCGCGCTCCCGCTTCGCGAGGCCGCGGCTGCTGATCGGAGCGGCGGCAGGGCTCGCGGTCCTCTTCGCGGTCGTCGTGTGGCGCTTCGGTCCCGATGCGGACGCTTCGCGCGCCGATGCTTCGAACCCGGAACTGGTGGCGCTCGGCGCCGCCGTGTACGTCGAACACTGCGCTTCCTGCCACGGCGAGCGGCTGGAGGGAGAGCCGAACTGGCGCCAGCGCAAGTCCGACGGCACGCTGCCCGCACCGCCCCACGATGCCACCGGCCATACTTGGCACCATTCCGACGATCTCCTGTTCCGCCTTACCCGCGACGGACCGACGGTGATCGCGGGGAGCGACTATCGAAGCGCCATGCCGGCGTATGGAGGCATTCTGAGCGATCGCGAGATCTGGGCCGTGCTCGCCTACATCAAGAGTCAGTGGCCCGAAGAGATCCGCGAGGCCCAGGCCGCACTCTAGGCGCTTCGAGCCGCTCGGCGTTCGTTTTCGCGCGCCTTCCGGTGCGACGTCCCCATCGCCACGATGCGCATGCCCGTGGCGACGGGCATGCGCATCGTGGCGGAGACTTCGGGTGGCGAGGGCAGCAGCGGCGTGCGAGACATGCGCGCCGGGCGGAGAACAGGAGTGGAGGCCGCCGGGCGCCCGACGGATTGCAGCCCGGTGCTCATGGGGAGAGAACATTGGACAGGAGGGGAAGCTGTACAAGGCACGTTGTGCTGCGTCTTGGGAGAGTTCTCGAGGAAGTCGCCCCAAGCGCCAACAATTCCCGCTAACGCGCTACAACCCGAGTTCACGACACGATGTTGGCGTGTTTCCCGCCGCCCGAGGGCCTGAGAGTAGCGAATCTTCCGGCGTTTCGGGCGTTAGCGGGAATTGCTGCCCGAGCGCTGTCGTGCTCCCCATCGTCGGGGTTCCTGGACTACGATGGGAACCTTGCCGGCGCCGTCTGGCCCGCGAGGAGCGCCCGAGCGTCCATCGGCGGGGGCTGCGCCCGGGAAGCACGAGACGAGGCCTCGCCCTCGGTGCGGAGAGCAACAATGAAGAACTCCGAACTGCTGTCGCGCATCACCGCGCGTCCCGATGTCTTCGGCGGGAAGCCCATCGTGCGTGACATGCGCATCTCGGTGGAACTCGTGCTGAGCCTGTTGAGCCAGGGGGTTGCTCCGGATGCCATTCTGGAGGACTACCCCGAGCTCGAGCCCGAGGACATTCGCGCCTGCACCGCGTATGCGCACGCGGTGATCGCGAGCGACAGCTTGTCGGCGGTATCGGTCGCGGAGTCTTGAGGTTTCTGATTGACCGGTGTGCCGGGCAGCGATTGACACAATGGCTGCGTAGCCAAGGGCATGACGTCGTCGAGTCCCGAGACCTCGGCGACGATCCCGGCGATCGGGCGCTGCTCGAGCGCGCCGCGGCCGATGACCGGATCCTGGTAACGCTCGATGCTGACTTCGCGGAGCTCATCTACGTGCGCGAAGCGGCCCATGCCGGGCTGGTGCGTCTGCCCGATGTGCCGGCGATGGAGCGTATCGCCTTGATGGCCGAGGTGATCGAGCGGCACCCTCGGGCGTTGGAAACCCGGGCTGTCGTCACCGTGCGCGATGCTCGGATCCGCGTCTCGCGCCCTCCTGAGACATAGGCGTACCAGCCCTGTCATCTCGAGGAGCGAACGATGAAGTGCGAGGCCGTCGTGCGCACGGCAGAGGAGGGCGGACGTTGAGACGAGGGACCGGTGAGCGGCGGCGGTACGGCTAAGAGATGATCTACAGCGACCGCGCGCGGCGCATCGGCATGCGAGGATTTCTCAAGATGCGTTGCGGACCTCATCGCGACCCGAGCACGGCGCATCGGCGACTTGGTGCCTGACATGGCTTGGTTCATCCCCGCGCGGGCGGGG
>CAYFYD010000292.1:4193-5673 GCA_964347195.1 uncultured Ectothiorhodospiraceae bacterium | reverse complement strand
ACCGCGAGCCGGAGTCCCCGCACCACGACGAACATGTACGCCGCGAGGAGCAGCGCGACCCCCAGAAATCCGAACTCCTCGCCGAAGACCGCAAACACGAAATCGGTGGAACGCTCGGGGAGGAACTCGAGCTGGGACTGCGTTCCGTTCAGCCAGCCCTTGCCGTAGAACCCTCCCGACCCTACCGCGATCATGGACTGGATGATGTGGTAGCCGGCGCCGAGAGGGTCCTGCTCCGGGTCGAACAGGGTCCGTATGCGCTGGCGCTGGTACTCGTGCATCAGGTACCACATGATCGGAGCCGCCGCCGCCACCAGGACTCCCGCCAAGCCGATGGTGCGCCAGCGGATCCCGGCGAGGAAGAGCACGAAGACCCCGGCCGCGGCAATGAGCAGTGCGGTCCCGAGGTCCGGCTGGCGGACCACCAGCAGGACCGGCACCACCACCACGAACGCGGCGACCAGCAGCCGCTTCGGACTCGGCGGCAGGGGACGCCCCGCGACATGGCAGGCCACCATCATCGGGACCGTGAGCTTCGCGAGCTCCGAGGGTTGAAAGCGCACCGGTCCGAGGCTCAGCCACCGGCGCGCGCCCTGGGTCACGTCGCCGAAAAGGAGCACCGCCACCAGGAGCCCGAGACCGGCGAAGTAGAGCCAGGGCGTCCATCGAAACAGATGTTGGGGCGAGATCTGCGCGATCAGGACCATCAGGACGAACGCGAACGCGATCCGCGATCCCTGCCGGACCACCAGTTGCAGGTTCTCTCCGCCCGCGCTGTAGAGGACCACGAGCCCCACCGCGGAGAGCAGGACGAGCCCGAACAGCAAGGGCAGGTCGAGATGCAGTCGCTGGGCGAGGGTGCGGTCCCGTTCGACCTGCATGCCGGTCCCTCCCGTCCCCTCAGTGCACGGCCCGGAGCTGTCCCGGGACGCCGGCCATGAGCCGGACGCCTTTCGGAACCTCGTCGCGGCCGAGGTAGTAGTCCAGCACCCGCCGGGCGATGGGGGCGGCGGAAGCACTGCCGTTGCCCCCGTTCTCGACCACGACCGCCACCGCGATGCGCGGGCGTTCGGCGGGCGCGAAGGCGAGAAAGAGGCCGTGATCGCGGAGGTGGGGCGCGATCCGCTCCTCGTCGTAGTCCCCGTCCTGCGTGATCCCGATCACCTGAGCAGTGCCGGTCTTGCCGGCCATGCGGTATGCGGTGCCGGTGCCGACCCGCCTCGCAGTGCCCCGGGAGCCGTGAACGACGCCCTCCATCGCTCCGATGACCAAGCCCCAGTGCGCTTGCGAGCTCACCTTGACCGTCCCCGTGATCTCGGGGATCAGGGTAGCGTGCCCGCCCTCCGCGCCCGAGCCCTGCCGCAGCATCACCTGCGGGCGCAGGCGGACTCCGCGCGTCCCCAGAGTGGCCGCGGCGGAGGCGAGCTGGAGCGGGGTGGTGAGGACATAGCCCTGGCCGCTGCCGGCCATCAGCGGCTCG
>CAYFYD010000292.1:0-4183 GCA_964347195.1 uncultured Ectothiorhodospiraceae bacterium | reverse complement strand
CCGGATACCAGGGTGGCCGGCGTTCCCGCTCCTTCCAGTCGCGCGAGGGTACCAGGCCGGAGGACTCCCGGGAGAGATCGATTCCGGTCGGCCGACCGAAGCCGAATTGCGACAGGGTCTCGTGTATCCCTTCGATGCCGAGGTCGAGCGCGAGCTGGTAGAAGAACACGTCGCAGGACTCGACGATCGCGCGGGTCAGGTCGACTTCGCCGTGCCCCCCCTTCTTCCAGTCGCGGTAACGATGCGAGCTCTGGGGAAGGGAGTACCAGCCCCGGCAGTAGACGCCGCCGGATACGGTGTCGGCCTCCTCCTCCAGCCCGGAGAGCGCCAGGATCGGCTTGATGGTGGAGCCGGGAGGGTACTGGCCGTTCAGGGCGCGGTTGAAGAGCGGCCGTCGCGGAGAGTGCAGCAGGTCCCGGTACTCGCTCCGGCCGATGCCGAACGTGAAGAGGTTGGGATCGAAGGTCGGCACGCTGGCGAATGCGAGCACCGCACCGCTCGACGGCTCGATCGCGACCACCGCACCGTTGCGCTCGCCCAGCGCTTCCTCGGCCACCGCCTGCAACCCTGCATCGATGGTCAGGTGGATATCGCTTCCCGGGACCGGATCACGGCGTTCGAGCACCCGCAGAGTCCGGCCGAAAGCATTGATCTCGATGTGCTCGTAGCCCGCGCGTCCGTGCAGCACGTGCTCGTAGTAGTGCTCGACGCCCGTCTTCCCGATATGGCTGGTGCCCCGGTAGTTGGACGTGTCGATGGACTGGCGATCCTGCTCGTCGATGCGTCCCACGTATCCGACGAGATGAACCGCGAGCGGGCCGAGAGGGTAGGTCCGGGCCAGTCGGGCCTTGAAGTCGGCGCCGGGCAGATAGGGGCGATTGACCGCGAGCTGCGCCACTTCCTCGGGACTCAGCCGGAAGCGCAGAGGGACGCTGTCGAAGCTCCGGGACTTGGCGAGCGCGGTGTGGAAGCGCTCGAGGTCCGCATCGTCGATCGCCACCAGCTCGCCGAGCGCCGTGACCAGCGCATCCATGTCGTCGACTGCTTCCGGCGTGATCTCGAGGCTGTAGGTGGGCGTGTTCTGTGCGAGCACGACGCCGTGCCGGTCGTAGATGAGGCCCCGGATGGGCGGCACCGCCACGAGGCTCACGCGGTTGCTCTCCGAGAGGGTGCGGAAGTGCTCGAACTCGAGCACCTGGAGATCGAACACGCGTCCGGCCACCGCGACGCACAGCAGCAGCGCGGCAACGAGGGCCACGTTCGTGCGGCGGCGCACCAAGTGCGCTTCCCGGATCCGGTCCTGAACGGTCAGGACCGGAGAGAGGGGGGTCTCCCAGCTCCCCCTCTTCACGACGCTGGCCATGCCGGCCGGCGGGGTTCCGGCAAGCGGCGTTCCGGCCGCGACGAGGGCGCAGGCTCGTCCCGGACCCCGCGCCGCCGCGGACCGCCGCGCTCCGGGCTCGGAGCGGCGAGGCCGGGCGCGCGGCGGATCAGGCGACGATGCACTTGCGCCTCAGGTCCCGCAGGACGATGAATATCCAGGGCCAGAGCAGCATGCTCACGATGGGCGCCGCCCAGTAGGCAGTGGCGATGACCGGAAAGCCCCGGATGCCGTTGACCCAGAGGACGATGACCTGGTAGCCGAAGATCAGGACGAACATGCTGATCCCCTGCTGCCAGAGCGGCAGCGCCCGCAGCCACTGATGCCTCTGGTGGACGATGAACGCGAGCAGCGACAGCCCGAGCGCATGTTGGCCGAGCAGCGTGCCGGACATGACGTCCAGCAGCAGTCCCGTGAACCAGGCGATCACCACGCCCACCCGCTCGGGCTTCGCCATGCACCAGTACATGAGCACCAGCGCCACCCAGGCCGGGCGCGCGACCGTCGCCCAGGACGGCATCGGGAGCGTGCTCAGCATCATCGCCACGACCAGGCTCGCGGCGATGGCCCAATTGATTCGGGCGGGGGACTCGGTCACGGCGCGGCCAGCCCGGTCGCTTCACGGGACACGACCCGGGGGGCGGGCCGATCGGACCACACCAGGAGCACCTCGCGGTTCCGTTCCAGATCGGCGCTGGACTGCACCGTCACCCGGGCGAAGGGCCCTCCGGTGTCGCGGTCCACGCTCACCACCCGGCCCACGGGGTAGCCCGAGGGAAAGCGACCTCCCAGCCCGGACGTGACGAGCACGTCTCCGACCAGCACGTCGGCGTTGACCGGAACGTGGCTGAGCTCCAACTGGTCGAGGGGGCCGGTGCCGACCGCGATTCCCAGCACGCCGCTTCGCCGGTTCTGCACCGGAAGCGCGTGGCTGGGATCGGTGATGAGCACCGCGCTGCTGGAAAAGGGGCCCGCTTCCACCACCTGACCCATGATGCCGTTGGCGTCGATCAGGGACTGCCCGACCTGGACGCCGTCCCGGCTGCCCTTGTTGAGCACGACTCGGCGGCTGTAGGGGTCCAGGTCCACCGAGAGGCGCTCGGCGATGAGCACCTGCACCCCGACCTTGGCCGCGGAATCGAGAAGCTCCCGCAGGCGCCGGTTCTCCGCCTCGAGCTCCGCGTACCTCTCGAGCCGGGACCGAGCGGCGAAGTTCTCCTGCCGCAGACGCTCGTTCTCCCTCATCAGGGTCCGGCGTGCGCTCAGGTTCTCGGCGAGCCAGCTCCCCCCGCGAATGGGCAGATCGATGGCGTACTGCAGGGGGTAGACGAGGGTGGCGAGCAGGCTGCGCATGGCGTCGACGTGTCGCCCGCGGTGGTCGGCGGTCATCAGGACCACCGAGAGGACGGCCACCACGACCACGCGCGCAAAGGCCGAGGGGCCGCGTTCGAAGAGAGGGGTTTGGCCGGTCCTCAGAGCCATCTTCGGCGAGGCGGCTGACTCCCCGGCCTCTATTCGTATGTGAACACGTCGACACCCTTCTCATCGAGCATCTTGAGCGCCCGCCCGCCGCCCTTCGCGACGCAGGTGAGCGGATCGTCCGCGATGATGACCGGTATCCCCGTCTCCTCCATCAGGAGGCGGTCGACGTCCTTGAGCAGGGCGCCGCCGCCGGTGAGCACCATGCCGCGTTCCGCCACGTCGGCGCCGAGCTCGGGAGGCGTCTGCTCGAGGGCCGTCTTGACCGCGGTCACGATGCCGGAGAGCGGCTCCTGCAACGATTCCAGGATCTCGTTGCTGTTGAGCACGAAGCTGCGCGGGATCCCCTCGGCCAGGTTCCTTCCCCGCACTTCGATCTCGGCCATGGAGTTGCTCGGATAGGCGGACCCGATCCGGTGCTTGATGCGTTCCGCCGTCGCCTCTCCGATCAGGGTGCTGAAGTTCCGGCGGACGTAGTTGACGACCGCCTCGTCGAAGCGGTCCCCGCCGATGCGCACCGACTCCGAGTAGACGATCCCGTTGAGCGAGATCACCGCGACCTCGGTGGTGCCGCCCCCGATGTCGAGGACCATCGAGCCCCGGGCCTCGCTGACCGGCAGACCGGCGCCGATTGCCGCCGCCATCGGCTCCTCCATCAGGTAGACGCCGCGGGCGCCGGCCCCGGACGCCGACTCCCGGATCGCGCGCCGCTCGACCTGGGTGGAACCGCAGGGCACGCAGACGAGCACCCGGGGACTGGGCCGCAGGAAGGAGTTCTCGTGGGCACGGTGGATGAAGTGCTGGAGCATCTTCTCCGTCACCGTGAAGTCCGCGATCACGCCGTCCTTCAGCGGGCGGATCGCCTGGATGTTGCTGGGAGTGCGGCCCAGCATGCTCTTTGCCGCGTCGCCTACCGCCGCGATGCTCTTGGTGCCGCCGTCGGGCTCGGTACGGATCGCCACCACCGAGGGCTCGTTCAGCACGATACCCTTGTCGCGCGCGTAGATCAGGGTGTTGGCGGTGCCGAGGTCGATCGACAGATCGGTGGAGAAGAGGCCACGGAAACGTTTGAGGAACATGCGAGTCGGCTACCTGCGAGCACAATGCACCCACGGGGGGCACTGACGGGTATAATGCCTGCCCCAGTCGTTCACGGCCTCTAATCGGGTGCCCCGGTTTCTTGACCGGGATTGGAGTCTTCAGCCTGTCCCTGCGGCGGCGACACTGTAGCAGCCGGCGCCAGACGCCACAAGCAATCCCCCCTCATTGTCCAGGACCATTCAGAAGTCGAGTTGCGGGGTTCGAAGTACTGGAATCAGGCGA
>CAYFYD010000291.1:0-5723 GCA_964347195.1 uncultured Ectothiorhodospiraceae bacterium | reverse complement strand
AGTGGAATCGCCGCGCGGCAGCCGGCAGGTGGCGCGAGCCCGCCAGGTGAGCACCTCGATATGGGACTGCCGGTCCGCGATCGCGAACATCTCCTCGTGGAGGTCGTGCAGGTCCGCCACCAGCCGCTCCACGTCGGTGGCCGCCTCGAAGCGGGGCTTGGCGAGCGGCACTTCGATCTCCCACACTTGGTGAGGATAGCGCCCCTCCACCGAGAACTCGACGATCTGCTCGAGGGTGCCGGTGCCGCGGCCGCTCATGAAGCGGCGGCATTTCTCCTCCAGCTCGTCCAGCGTCGCGTTCACCCGCTCGAAGTCGAAGCGGTGGCTGGTGGTGAACGCGGTACGGCTGAAGTCCGCGCTCAGGTCCGACATGAGGGCGCCGGCGGCGCTCAAGGCCGCCCCGACTCCCGGAATCACGACTCGTGCGCACCCGAGACGCCGGGCGATGCGCACGCAGTTCAGCCCCGCCGCCCCGCCCCCGCCCACCAGGACCGCCTCCCGGGGGTCGATGCCCTGGTTGACGGTAATGTCCTCGATCGCATGCACCATGTTCTCGCTGACCACATCGAGCACCGCGGCCGCGGCGCCTTCCGCCGCGAGCCCGAGTGGACCGCAGAGATGTCGCTCCACCGCCGCGCGCGCCGCGGCCGCGTCGAGCGGAAGGGATCCCCCCAGAAAGAAATCGGGATCGATGTAGCCGAGCACCAGTGCGGCGTCGGTCACGGTCGGACGGCTGCCGCCCCGGCCGTAGCATACCGGGCCGGGCGAGGAGCCCGCGCTCTCCGGGCCGACGTGCAGCATCCCGCCTTCGTCGACCCAGGCGATGCTGCCGCCGCCCGCCCCGATACTGCGCACATCGACCGAGGGGAAGCCGGTCATGTTGCCGCGCAGCCGGGGACCGAGCCAGGTCTCCCGCGTCCAGGGAATGCGCCCGTTGCGTACCAGGCTCACGTCATAGCTCGTGCCGCCGGTGTCGGCGATAATGGCGGTAGCCGTCCCACCTTCCTCCCGGGCGAAGCGGGCACCCGCCACCGGAGCCATCGAAGGCCCGGAATTGATGGAGTGGATCGGGGCTCGCGCCAGGTCCGCGGCGTCCACGACGCTGCCCTGTGAGGTGACCGCGAGCAGACGCCCCCGGAAGCCGGCCGCGCGCAGGCGTGCCTCGATCGACTCGAGATATGCGCTCATGATCGGCTTGAGAGAGGCGTCGATACAGGCGCTGGAGGCGCGGCGGTACTCCCGCAGAGAAGGGTTCAGCCGGTGGGAGAGCGTGTAGGGCACCCCGGGCAGGTGCTCGTCGAGCAGTGCACCGAAGCGTTCCTCGTGGTCCGGGTTGACGATGGACCAGAGCAGGCACACGCCCACCGCCTCGACCGCGGCCGCGGCCATGCGCCCGATCACTTCGACCGCCACCCCCTCGTCGAAGGCTTCGTGCACGGCGCCGTCGGCCCGGATCCGTCCGGGCAGCTCGAAGGTGAGCCGCCTCGGGACGAGCGGCTCGGGAAAGGGCACCGTGTTGTCGAAGGGATCGACCCGGCCGCCCTCGCGCAGGAGCAGGATGTCCGGGTGACCCCTCGAGGTCACGAACGCGACCCGGCAGGTATCGCCGGTGATCACCGCGTTCGTCGCGCGGGTCGTCGCGTGCATGAAGAGGGCGGAGCCCCCGAGCAGCGATTCCAGGGAGACGCCGGCCGCCCGGGCGGCGAGATCCAGCACGTCGAACACGCCCCGTACCGGATCGTCGGGGGAGGTGGGGGTCTTGAACAGCTCGAAGGGGCCGTCCTCGTGCTCGACGACGAGGTCGGTGAAGGTTCCACCGACATCGACGGACAGTCGCATTCGGCCTCCCATCGGGAGTCCGTGACCGCCTCCCGTCGGGGCGCGAGCTTTTCACACTCCTCCCGGCGGCTCAAGATGCGCCCTCGGGGCGGGCCTCGCGCCGGGCGCCGAGCTGCTGACCTCTCTCGCCGGGCGCAGGAGTACCCGTGAGCTTTCACAACGATACCTTCGAAGAAGTCGGGCGCTACGTGGACGAGCGCCGGGAGGACCTGGTCTCGCTCTGTGCGCGGCTGTTGGAGGCGGAGAGCGTCAACCCACCCGGCGAGACCTGCCGGGCCGTCGGGGTGCTGGAGGACTACTTCTCGGGTGAGGGCATCGCCTGCGAGCGGATCGCCAGAGTCGAGACCAAGCCCAACCTGGTCGCGACGATCGCCGGCGCAGCACCTGGAAGCCACCTCGTCTTCAACGGTCATCTCGACACCATCCCCCCCGGCGATGCGACGGCGTGGAGCGTCCCCGTTCACGCCCTGACGAGGAGAGAGGGACGCCTCTACGGCCACGGCATGGGCAACATGAAGGGCGCCGTGGCCGGGCTCGCACTGGCGAGCGCCTTCCTCTCCTCCCACCGGCAATGCTGGTCGGGCCGAGTCAGCTTCACCGCCGTGGCCGACGAAACGGTGTTCGGGCCGAACGGGGCCGAGCATCTGCTCCACGCGCGACCCGACCTCCGGGGGGACGCCGTGCTCTGCGGCGAAGGCCCGGGCGAGATGGGTCTCGCACTGGCCGAGAAGGGCCGGCTGTGGGCCGAGCTTCGGGCCACGGGCGGAAGCGGACAGGGGATGCTGAGCACCCGGGGGAGCACGCCCGCCGCGGTGCTGAGCATCGCACTCGCCGAGATCGACGGAT
Source organism: uncultured Ectothiorhodospiraceae bacterium (assembly GCA_964347195.1). GTDB lineage: Bacteria > Pseudomonadota > Gammaproteobacteria > HK1 > HK1 > JAJEAD01. Next base: position 3,038 of record CAYFYD010000291.1, on the reverse strand, counting down.
GGAACGATCTCCACGCCACACCACCCGACTCCGTCTCCTGTCTCACGGAGCACGCCGGGGAGCACGGCCTGCGACTGTCGGCCAACATCGGCGTCCTCGAAGGGGGGCGCTTCGCGAGCCAGACCGCACCCGAGGCCCGCGCCGAAGTCGATTTCCGCCTGCCTCCCGGGCTCGCCCTCTCCGAAGTCGAGGCGCGTCTGGACGCGCTGTGCGCACGATTTCCCCGCCTCGCATGGCGGTGCGTCAAGGGCTGGGAAGCGAGCTGGAGCGGACCCGAGAGCCCGATCGTCGCGGCCGTCGCGGCCGCGGCCGAGCGCGTACGCGGCGCGCCCTCGAGGCCGGTCGTGCGCCTGCCGGCGAGTGACGCGAGCCGCTGGCGGGCACTCGGCGTGCCGGGGGTATGCTACGGGCCGCAGCCGACCCTGGCCGCCGGAGTCGACGACTACGCCGAGGAGCAGGACGTCATCGACTGCGTCAAGGTGTACGCCCTCGCCGCCCTGGCGTTTCTGAACGGAGCCTGATGGGGTCGCGCGCCCTCGGGGCGGCCCCGCGCGGCCCCCTCCTCGGCGGGAAGCGTCTCACACCCCCCCGGACGTCTCAAGGCGCCCCCTCCGCCTCGACCGCTTCCAGCCGGGACGCGGGAAAGCGGCAGGTGAAGGTGCTGCCCACATCGAGCTGGCTGCGGATTTCGAGGGTCGCGTCGTGGCGCATGAGCACGTGCTTGACGATCGCGAGGCCAAGCCCGGTCCCGCCCACTTCCCGGGAGCGCGCCTTGTCGACCCGGTAGAAGCGCTCGGTGAGCCGGGCCAGGTGATGCTCCTCCACGCCGATACCGGTGTCCTCCACTTCGAGCACCGCGCCGCCGTCCGCTCGTTTCCCGCGCAGCCAGATGTCCCCTCCCCCGGGCGTGTACTGGATGGCGTTGAAGACCAGGTTCGAGAACGCACTGTAGAGCTCGTTGTAGTCTCCGAGCAGCTTCACGCCGTGCTCCGCCTCGAGATGGACGCGGTGGGTATCGTCGCTCAAGCCGAGCGCGTCGTTGCGCACGCCTTCGAGCAGGCCGGCGACGGACACCGCGTTCCTTGCCGCCTCCCCCGGGGAATGCTCGATCCGGGAGAGCTCGAGCAGGTCTTCGACGATGAGGGCCATGCGGTTCGCCTGCTGGGACATCTGTTCGACGGGACGCCGCCAATGCTCCGGCGCGCTCTCGTCGTCGGAGAGCGCCTCCAGGTAACCGACGATGACGGTGAGGGGGCTGCGCAGCTCGTGCGAGACGTTGGCGACGAAATCCTTCCGGATCTGCTCCAGGCGGTTCAGCCGGGTGATGTCGCGGACCAGCATCAGACGCCGGTCGCTGCCGTAGGGCACGATGCGCACCAGGGTGTGTGCGCCGTCGTCCACCGGAGAAGGCATCTCCAGCGCTTCGTCGAAGCTCCCGCGCTCGAGGTACTCGGTAAAGAGCGGATTGCGGATGAGGTTCGAGATCGGCTGGTTGAGGTCCTGGGGGTAGCGCAGTCCGAGCAGCTCGGTGGCCGCGCCGTTCAACCACACGATTCCCCCGTCGATGCGCAGGACCACCGCCGCATCGGGGAAGGCGCCCGCGGCCTGCTCGAAACGCCTGACGAAGTTCCGCAGCCGACGCTTGCGCTTGCGGCTCTGCCGGTTGAGGCGATCCAGCGCGTCGAGCAGTGGCGCCCAGACTCCGCGCGCCTCGGGCATGGGTCGCTCCTTGCGGTGCGCGAGCCACTCCTGCACCGCATGAAGGTGGCGCAGGTGCCACGCGAGGTAGGCGAGAGTCCCGGCGAGCAGGGCGGCAGCGGGCGACCCCAGCGCGTAGCCCGCCACGGCGAGCACCAGCGCACCCAGCACGACGCGCCGCAATTCGGCGAGCCACGGACGGGAGGTGAGCGTCACCGGCGACCTCCGGGGCGTCGGCCCGGACTATGCATGAACCTGGGGAAGGCGGACGTTGCGCACGCTACCGGGTGCGAGGATAGCACCGCACCCGGGCGGAAACCGGGCGTAGTCTTGTCCAACGAGACATGAGCCTGAACGGAGGAGGCGGATCCAACGGGAGGTGAGCCTGAAGGGGCGGCGCGGGCACCGGAAGCCGCGTGCGTCATCCCGGGCATGGGCAGCCGACGGGCGCGTCCCCGTCCGTCCCGGTGCGTCAGGGCTCTCGCGAGAACCGGTATCCGGTGCCGTGCACGGTCTGGATGAGGCGCTCGTGCCCATAGGGCATGAGGGCCTTCCGGAGCCGTCGGATGTGCACGTCCACGGTGCGCTCTTCCACGTACACGTGGCTCCCCCACACCCGGTCCAGGAGCTGGCTGCGCGTGAACACGCGGTCCTGGTGGCCCATGAAGAAACGCAGCATGCGGAACTCGGTGGGCCCTACCTTGAGGGGTCGGCCCCGACTGCTCACACGATGGCTCGCCGGGTCGAGGCGCAACCCGTCGACCTCGATCGCCGCGTCCGCGTCGGTGCCCGCACTGCGGCGCAGCACCGCCTTGATGCGCGCGAGCAGCTCGCGCACCGAGAACGGCTTCGACACGTAGTCGTCGATGCCGGCCTCGAAGGCCTGGAGGCGGTCCTGCTCTTCGCAGCGCGCGGTCAGCATGATGATCGGCGTTTCCCGCGTCGCCTCGCTGCGCCGCAGCCGGCGGGCGAGCTCCACCCCGCCCACGCCGGGCAGCATCCAGTCGAGCAGGATGAGATGCGGGGGGGCGACCCGGATGGCGGCGTCCGCCTCGCTCGCATCGGCGGCCGGCGAGGTGGTGAACCCGGCCGAGGCGAGGGCGGTCTCGACCATCTCCCGGATGGCGGGCTCGTCCTCCACGATCAGTATTCGCTTGCTCACGCGGGCTCGCCGGACAGGAGAGGGGCAGGGCATTGGAGCGCACGGATGTTACATCCCCGTTACTGAAGGGTCGTGCTCACGCGGGCGGGGGCGGGGGAATCGGCAGCGGGGAGGGCGCAACCTCGATGCAGGTGGCGTCCTGCCCCCGCGGGCGGAGGCGCCGCGGGGGTGGGGGTGG
>CAYFYD010000290.1:0-5742 GCA_964347195.1 uncultured Ectothiorhodospiraceae bacterium | reverse complement strand
TGGGCGCATCGTAGGAGGACTGCTCGCCGTCTCTCGATCGGCTCCAGAGCGTCGAGGCCGCGGTCCACGACCGCGAGCGCACGTGCGATTGCCGCGCGCGCCGCCGGTTGCCAGTGCGCGAAGACGCGCCCCGTGTTCGGCGCGAGGATGGGCAGGGGCGCGCTCATGGCGCGCGGATTCTCCCGAGCCCGATGATCACTCAGAGCTCACCCAGGATCGAAAAAATCCGCTCCAGCTCGGCGATCGGCTTGCCGAAACAGAGGCGGACGTGATCCGTGAAGGACGGGCCGAATGCCTCGCCGCGCAACATGAAGACGTTGCGCGCATTCCCCGCTGCTTCGAAGGTGTCGATGCCGTCGAGCCGGGGGAAGATGTAGAAGCTCCCTTCCGACGGGAAGCAGGCCCAGCCTCGATCGCGCACGAAGCCGAGGGCCATTTCCCTCTCCCGGTCATAGTCCGGCAGCGCGTCGTCCGCTTCGATCAGCGCGAGCACGGCGGCCTGGGAAAGGCTCGATGCCGCACTCATGACCGTCTGGTGTGCGGATACGATCGCTTCGAACAACCCTCCTTGCGCCGCGCACAGGCCGACGCGCAGTCCCTGGAGGTGGTAGCTCTTGGAGAAGGAACCGACCACCACGAGGCGCTCGTAGGCGGGGCAGGTGCTCCCGCGCCACTTGTCCCGCTCGAAGACGATGCCCGAGAAGCTCTCGTCGATCAGGAGAAGCGCTTCGAACTCGCGTGCGATGTCGGCAATTGCGCTGATCTCGGTGCCGGGATGGATTCGACCGGTCGGGTTGTTGGGATTGCTGAGCACGATGGCCCCGGCACGGACTCTCGCCATCGTCGAGACGAGTGCGGCGGGGTCGACGGCGAAGTCGTCTTCGAGGCAGGTCTCGAAATGGACCGGCTGCATGAAGAGCAGCCGTGCAATGTCCGCATAGGAGGGCCAGGATGGCGCAACGATCAGCACCCGCTCACCCGCGGCGCAAGCGGCGCGAAGCGCCGAAAGGATGGCGACCTTGGCGCCCGCGGTGATCAGCACTTCGTGATTCGGCAGGTCCCACTTGTCCGACATGACATCGCGGATGCGGCCGCGCAGCTCGCTCATGCCCTGAGGGGGCGGCAGCAAGGTGGTGGCCGACCCCAGGTCCAGGTCCATCGCACGGTCTTCGAAGGTCGGGGTGCTCAACGAATAGGCGGGTCCGGCGGACGTACGGGCGGCCTCGACCGCGGCGGCCAGAGCCAGGGTGGGAGAGCGTCTCAGAGTCACTGCGCCTCCCGTCTCATGAAGAAGAGCTGGGCGGCGACGCCCAGGCTCATGGAGAACAGGAAGACGCACACGCCGGCCGCGTTGATGGTCGGATCGAAGCCGGTGACCAGCGTCGTCCAGATCTTGATCGGCAGCGTGATCTCGAAGTTCGTCAGGAAGTAGGCGATCACGAACTCGTCGAAAGCGAAGGTGAAGGTGATGATCAGGGTCGCCACGATCGCGAAGCGGCACGAGGGCAGCACGATCTCCACGATCGCCCGCAGCCGCGATGCGCCCAGGGCCCAGGCCGCCTCCTCGTGACTTCCGGGAATCTGCGCGATTCGGTTGCGCAGGTTGAGGACCGCGAGCGGCATCACGAACAGGGTCTGCCCGACATAGACGAGCCACAGGGACGGCTCCAGCCCCAGCGCCACGAAGTACAGCCTCAGACTGATGCCGATCAGGATGAGCGGCACCGCGAGAGGTGCCAGAACGAACAACGTCATCGCGGTCTTGCCGGGGAAGCGCGCATTGGCGAGCGAATAGGCGCAGGCGAAGGCGATCCCCGTCGCCGTGACGCTGACCGCCCCGGCGATCAGGATGCTGTTGGCCAGTCCCGACGTGTACTGCGGATCGGCGAGAAGACGCTCGTACCACTGCAGGGTGAACTCGCGGAAGGGCATGACCTGGTAGCGCCCGCGGTTGAAAGAGAACACGAACATCACGGCGATCGGGAGATAGATGATCGCGACCGTGCCCGTGAAGAGCGTGGCGAACGCGAGGCGTATCCCGGCGGGCTCTCTGATCGCGCCGCTCACGTCTGCAGCCGGACCTGACGCACCAGGAGCAGGAAGGGGAGCGCCCCGAGGACGATGACGAGGACCAGTATCACCGCAAAGGTCGCGGCCATCGGGAGGTCGTAGGTCCCCTTGAGGGTCGAGAGCATGATCTGCGCGAGCACGGGTTTGAAGCCGCCGCCGAGCAGGGCCGGCACGGCGTAGTCGCCGACGCAGACGATGAAGGTGAGCAGTCCGCCGATCAGCCACCCCGGGGCGCTGAGCGGAAGGACGACTTCCCGGAAACCCCGCCAGCGCGTGCCCCCGAGCGCCGCGTTGGCCTCCAGCAGCCGGGGGTCGATGGTGACCATCACGCTGAACAGGGTCAGCGTCATCAGCATGACGCCGAACAGCGTCAGGCCGAAGATCGAAGCGCCCATGGTATAGAGGAACCCGAGCGCTACCGGCGTGCCCAGGAGCTTGCCCAGGGTGTACGCGATCACCCCGCCGTCGGAGAGCACGAGCTGCCACGCGAAGGCGCGGATCATGAAGCTCGTCCAGAAGGGCGCGATCAGCACGAAGAGCAGGAAGAGCCGCAGTCCGGGCCCGATCAGGAAGACCAGAAAATACGCCAGCGGGTACGCGATCACCGAGGAGATCAGGACGACGGAGCCGGCCAGCAGCAGCGTGCGTCCCAGGGCATCCGTCAGGCGTTCCGTCGAGAAGAAGACCGCGTAGTTGGCGAGCGTCCATCCCTCGCTCTCGGCGGAGGTCAGGCTCAGCCCTGCCGTATAGCCGATCGGCAGGGCAAAGAAGCCGGCGATCAGCACGACGGCGAGAAGAGTCCCGTGCCAGAGGTTCCGTACCGGTTCGCGGCGGCGGCGCTCCGGCCCGGGGGGACCTACCATTCGATTGCCACGACCCGCATCGGCGCGCCGTCCACGCAGGTCATCTTCAAGGGGATGGCCATGAGGAAGGGCCGATCGACGGTGAGCGTCCCGAGGTCCTTCAGGTCTTCGATGTAGGGAATGTGATTGCGGAACATGGCGTGGTGAGCCACGAACTCCGCGTTCCTGACGTGCCGGTCGAGCATCTCCCTGGCGACAAAGTCCTGGGGGAAGTCGAGGCAGACACCCGCGGGCTCCCGCCCCGCCAGCCATCGGGCTGCGTCCTCTTCCAGATTGGGCGCATGGACGTGCCAGGTCCTGCTCTCGTAACCCAGCTTGTTGGTGAGGTCACTCCGCAGGATCACGAGGTCGCCGGGACGCACGTGAGCGCCGCGCGTCTCCATCAACCGGCGGGTGATCGGCTGCGGCAGATTGAGATCGGAGAAGTCGATCACGGAAGCTTCGCGTATGAAGAGGTCGAGCCCCCGATTGGGCAGCTCGTGGATCGTCGGACCGTCCTCGTACATGTGGCAGGGGGCGTCGCAGTGGGTGAAGCCGTGCCCGCCGAAGATGTAGTGGATCTCGTCGGCTCCGTCGCCGTCCTCGAAGCGCTTGCCCTGGAAGACGTCCACCTTCCATCGCCAGTGGTTGAACAGCGGCGTGGAGACATCGCGGATGACCGGCCGGTCGGAGCGCCATTGCGTCAGCGCGACCGGACGGCAGGGGCCGGTGGTCGCCCGCGGGACGGCCAGCGGGAGCGAGGCGAAGAACACTTCGTTCTGCCGGATGGCGCTCAGGTTTTCGCAGCCCTCCGTCAGCAGCAGTCCGTGCTCGTGGGCACGGTGGCGGAAGGACTCGTTCCGGTTATCGATCGCACCCTCGCCGCCGGGCCGGCGCGCCTCCACGCGGTCGCAAGGCAGGTCGGCGGCGATGTGAAGAAAGCCGAGCTCCCGCGCCAGATCGGCAACCTCCGGAACGATGACCGGCGCCTTGCGCCAGTACCCGGCGCGGCGGCTGGAGATCCGGTCGGCATGTCCGGTCCTGAGAACCAGGAGGCGGCGAGGCTTCGTGCCATCGAGGGCTCTTCGGAGGACGCGAGGCGTGATCTCCTGCTCGCCCGCGACATCGGCGACCGCGGCAACCCCGGCGAAGGCTTCCAGCGGATACTCGTCGAGCCGGGCGGCGCCCCGGATCTTCCAGCCCGGCGCAGTGACGTGGGAGAACCCGACGCCGTACCACTTGAGCCCGAACTCCTGAAACTCGTCGCCCTGGTGGTAGCTCTGCGAGACGAAGGGACAGGAGTCCCACCGCCAGTGGGGTTCGATCATCGCCGCGCAGTCGACAATCGCCATGTCGTTCTCCATCGTTGCGAGACCGCGCGACCGGCCGGGCCGGTACGCTCCGGACCCGGCGCGGCCGCCCCGGGGCCGCGGGAGGGGCGGCCCCTCGGTCGCCCTGCCTACCGGCACGGCCCGGACCGAGCCGCGCCTTGCGCCGCCCGCGACCCCGCGCTCGGGGGCTTACGCGTTCTTGAAGTCTTCCCAGGCGTCGAGCCACGCCTGCCGGTTCTCCGGGTCCTTGCGCGGCGAGAGATTGGCCATGAACACATCCGTGAACTTGTCCAGATCGGCCAGATTGAGCAGCTCGCGCTTGTCCTGCGGCAGCATGGCGGCGGCCTTCCGGTTCGGCACCATGCTGTAGTAGGTCCTGGCCACTGCGAGCCTGGCCTGGAACTCCGGGCCCGTCACGTACTGCAGGAAGCGCTTGGCCGTCTCCGGGCGCGGCGTGTTCGCGGCGATGCACACGGCCTGGTCCCAGGTGACCCCTCCTTCCTCGGGCACCAGTGCCTTGAACGGAAGTCCGTCGTCGAACATGCCGGCCTGCACCCATTCGCCGGCGATGGCCAGGTCGTAGCTGCCGCCCGCCATGGCCTGGATCACCTGCGAGGTGTTGCCGACGAGACCGACCTGGGGGCGCAGGCTCATGAGGGTGGACCGGAGCTCGCCGAACTGCGCCTCGGACAGATCGTAGGGTGCCGCGTTGCCGTTGTACTTGGACAGACAGCCCATGTTCGGCAGGAACCAGTCGAAGAGGGCGACCCGTCCCTTCGCCTGCTCCTCCCAGAGGACGCGGTAGCTCGAGACGTCGCTCTCGGAGTACTTGTTGTGGTTGTAGGTGATGCCGTAGTAGCCGAAGCGGTTGACGATGGCGTAGAGCCTGCCGTCCGTCCAGACGGGCGGCCACTGGGCGATGAGACCGAAGTAGTCGTCGAGAGGATAGTCCGAGGGTGCGAGCTCCATCAGCAGCCCGTCCTCGACCGCCCTCGGGATGTAGGCGCTGGTCGGGGTAATGACGTCGAAGGTCCCCGGCGGCGAGGACGCGACCAGCGCGACCATCTCCTCGTCCGAGCCGTCGTGGATCTTCAGGTTGACCTTGATCCCCGTCGATTGCTCGAAGGGCTCCAGCATGCCCGGCTCCTCATAGCCGCCGAAGGCCAGCACGTTGACTTCCCCGGCGGCCCGCGCCGCCCGTGGCCAGACCGAGGATCCGGCGAGCAGAACGCTGCCCGCCAGGACGCCCTTGCCGGCCGTCTCGAGCAGATGGCGCCGGGTCACCTTCGATGGGGTCTCCCGCTTTCCAGTCATGTCTTTCATCTCCCTCGTTCGGGCCACTCCGCTACCATGGGGGCGGCCTTTTGTAAATTGTAGACAATTCAACCGGGACGCCATACTATTCGCACCCGATGGGTTGTCAAGAGACTGCCGCCGGCCTCGCCGGACCATTCAGAAGTCGAGTTGCGGGGTTCGAAGTACTGGAATCAGGCGATGGA
>CAYFYD010000289.1:0-5752 GCA_964347195.1 uncultured Ectothiorhodospiraceae bacterium | reverse complement strand
CGCCGGTCGGGTAGTAGACCCCGGTCACGCCGCCGGTGCCGATGGAGATGAACTGTTCCGCGGCCACCGTGCCGGATCCGAGCGAGACGGCGAGCGCGGTTGCCGCAACGTAGAGGTATTTTCTCATATTTCTCTCCTTACTAGTTGATGGAAGAGCAGTTTTCCTTGGAGCATGCGATGGGGTCGGTCACTTCGGGCACGGCCGGGGCGCTCGCGCCCCGTGCGCCTTCTCCCCCCGGTGCCGGCCCGCCGGCGCCCGGTCCCCTCTTTGGCTCCGGCGCGATGATAGCGCAGACGGCACTCCCCATGCGGCCCCGCTACAACCTGGCACCAAGCCGATCGGCCGCGGCCGCGCACCGTGCCACCCGGCTACCCGGCGGTGAGGTCTCCGTGCCAGAGGCGGCGAACGAAGACCGGCGCCGGGAGGATGTCGATACCGTCGTCCGTGCGCCTTGCCCGTGGCTCGAGGCACACCACGACACGGCGCCCGACGCCGGGGTTTTCATGCGTCAGGCTGCGCAACCCCTTCAGGTGGTGCCCGGCGATTCGGGCGCTCGCCTTGGTCTCGACCGCGAGGCGCATGTCGCCGAGCACGAAGTCGACCTCCGTGCCTCCGGCGAGTCGCCAATAGCACAGCTCCTCGTCCAGCTCCCGGTAGGCGCGGAAGGCGGAAAGCTCGTGGAAGACCCAGTTCTCGAAGGCTCTGCCGTAGAGCTCGGAGCCGGGGACCAGTGTTCCTCTTCGCGCCAGCCGGTTCACGACCCCGACATCGGCGAAGTAGAACTTCGGCGCGTGGATGAGCCGCCGCTTCCGGCGCTTGCGGTACGCAGGGAGCCAGCGCCCGAGCAGCGTGTCTTCCAGGATCCCGAAGTAGGCTTTCACCGTTGGGCTGGACACGGCGCAGTCGCCGGCGATGTTCGAGAAATTGATCATCTCTCCATCGCTCAGAGCGGCGGCGTTCAGAAAGCCCGAGAAGGCCGGCAGGTTTCGGACCAGGCCTTCCGCCGCGATCTCCTCTTTGAGATAGTCGGCGACGTACGCGTCGAGCAGTCGCGCGGGCCGACTCGCTTCGTACATGCGCGGGAGGTAGCCGTGGTTGAGCATCCGGGAAAGGTCGAACTCGTCTTCGAGCTCGACCGCCGTCAAGCCGTGCAGCTCGTAGCGCACTGCCCTCCCCCCGAGCAGATTGGCCGCACCGCGCCTCACTTTCCGCGCGCTCGACCCGCACAGGGCGAAATGGAGCCCGTGGTTCTCGATCAACCAGTGCACCTCGTCGAGCAGCGCGGGAACCTTCTGGATCTCGTCGATGACGATCTGCCCCCCGGCCTCCGGCTCCTGCGCTTCGATCTCCTGGCGCAGGAGCTCGGGGTTGACGACGTAGCGCCTGAACTCGTCGGCCTTGAGCAGATCGAGCCGGCGTCCCTGCGGATAACACTGCTTCAATAGCGTGCTCTTGCCCGTCTGTCGCGGTCCCCACAGGAAGAAGGTCTCTTGCCCCGGATCGGGCAGGGTGAGAGCTCGTTTGAACATGTGTTTCAAATCATCATGACACCTTAAAACTCTATCTTGAATTTACACAGCACGTCCACCAGCCGGACACCAATGAAGGGGGCGCGTCCCGAGCCAGGCGTGGAAGACCCGTGCCGCCCGCCCTTCGCCCGCGCCCTCCCCCTCGGCGAGCGGACGGCCTGCGTACTCCGGTAAGCCGAGGCGTTGCCGGGCAACGGCGAATGCGCCGGGTCGGCGCGGGGGCGGCCACGGACTCCACTGAGAAGCCGGCGCACGCACGGCCCCTCGATCCGGCGCCGGAGCTCCGCGGGCAAGGGTTGCCGGCCCGCCGCGGCCCTAGCTCGGGGTGATGCCGCGCATGCGCTCGCTGCGCCTCCGCAGCCACTCCATGGTGAACATCAGCAGGATGGAGACGATGATCAGCATGGTCGCGGCGGCGATGATGGTGGGGCTCAGGAGCTCGCGGATGCCGCTCCACATGCGCCGCGGCACCGTGTGCTGCTCGGTGCTGGCGAGGAAGAGCACGACCACGATCTCGTCCCAGGAGGCCGCGAACGCGAAGAGGCTTCCCGACACCACCCCCGGCGTGATGATGGGAAGGGTCACCTTGCGAAACACCCGCACCGGGTTCGCGCCGAGGATCGCGCCGGCGCGGACCAGGTTGTGGTCGAAGCCCTGAAGGGTCGCCGCCACCGTGATCACCACGAAGGGCACCCCGAGCGTGGTGTGGGCGAGGATGATGCCGGTCAGCGTGCTCACCAGCCCGACCTGGGCGTAGAAGTAGAACATGCCGACCGCGATCACCACGATGGGCACCATGATCGGCGAGATGAGGATCGCCATTACCGCCGGCTTGCCGGGGAACTCGGCGCGGGTGAGCCCGAGCGCGGCCAGGGTGCCGAGGATGGTGGCGAGCAGGGTCGAGCAGACCGCGATGAGGACGCTGTTGACCATCGAGCGCTGCCACAGGATCGAGATGGGGGAGTCGCCGAAGATCTCCCCGTACCAGCGCCAGGAGAAGCCCTCCATCGGATAGGTGAAGAAGGGCACCGGATTGAAGCCGAGGGGGATGATCACCAGGATGGGCATGATCAGGAAGAAGAAGATCAGCCCGCACAGGACCCGGAAGAGGTAGTACCAGGCCTTCTCGAGCGGGGTGGCGTAGGGTGCGACGGCCATCGCTTCAGTTCATCCGGATGTTGCCCACGCCCACGAGGCGCTGGTACATGACGAAGAAGATCATCACGCACACCAGGAGCAGCGCGCTGAGCGCGGCCGCGAGCCCCCAGTTGACGGTGGTGTTCACGTGGAAGGCGATGAAGTAGCTCAGCATCTGGTCGGCGGGCCCCCCCACCAGCGCCGGAGTGATGTAGTAGCCGAGCGAGAGAATGAACACGAGCAGCACGCCGGCGCCCACTCCCGGCAGGGTCTGGGGCAGGTAGACCTTGACGAAGGCGCTGACGGGGTTCGCGCCGAGCGAGGCCGCGGCCTTCATGTGATAGGGGTCGATGCCCTTCATGACGCTGAACATGGGCAGCACCATGAAGGGCAGCAGGATGTGCACCATCGCGATGTAGGTGCCCAGGCGGTTGCGCACCAGTTGCAGGGGTTCGTCCCAGAGGCCGAAATAGGTCGCGAGGTCGTTGATCACCCCCTCGTTCTGCAGCAGCACCAGCCACGCGGTCGTTCGGACCAGGAGCGAGGTCCAGAAAGGCAGGAGCAGCAGGAGGATGAGCAGGTTGCTCTGCCGGGTGGGCAGGGTGCCGAGGAGATAGGCGATGGGGAAGCCGAGCAACAGGCAGAGGATGGTGACCACCGCGCTGATGATGATCGTGCGCCACAGGACCGTGACGTGGATCGCCTGGTCCTCGCTGATCGGCACGATGTCGGAGTCGGCGTCGTAGTCGCGGTCGATCGAGCGCAGCAGGTACCAAGCGGTGTGCGGGGGCGAAGCCTGGCGGATGATCGCCCAGTAGCGCCGTTCTCCCCAGCGGCGGTCGATCCCGGTGAAGCGTTCGAGCATGTCGGGGCCCTGGAGCACCGCCTCCTCGCCTTCCGTCTTCATCGCCCGTTCGAGCCGGGTGGCGGTCTTGAAGGCGAGCGAGCGATAGCCCGAGGCGTGGTAGTTGAGGCGCTTGGCCGCCTTGCCGAGGGTCTTCGCCGCCTTCGCGCTCACCACTTCGGCGGCGAAGGTCTGCATGGCTTCGTTGGGGGGGAATCCGTTGCCGTCCCAGAGCCGCATCGCGGCCGCGCTGCGCGGCAGCACCTCCCCGATCTCCGGGTTCTCGACGCTGCGCACCAGCATCAGCACGATGGGGATCGCGAAGGTGATCATGAGGAACGCGAAAAGCGGCAGGATCAGGCCCATCGCCTTGATCTTGCGCATCCGCTCCGCCCGCTCGAGGCGGATCTTGAGCGGCACGCCGTCGAGCATGATGGGGCTGCCTGCCCCGGGCGCGACCGCGGCCATCTACACGCCCCTCCCCGTCCCCGTGCCCACCGCGCGCCGCCGGTCAGGCGCTCAGGCGTCGAGGGCCCGGCAGTCGGCCGGATGCCAGCCCACCGTCCGGGTCTCTCCCACGCTGAGGCGCGGCGCGTCCCCGCTGCGCGGCACCTTGACGATGAAGTCGTCGTGCAGGCAGACGTTCACCCGCACCCGGGTGTGGTCGCCGAGATAGATGAGCTCCTCGACCCGGGCCTCGAAGCGGTCCGGGTAGCCGTCCCGGGGCGGATCGATCTTGACGCTCTCGGGGCGCAGGGAGAGCGTGGTGCGCCGCCCGACGCCCGCGACGTTCACCGCGAGCGCGGTCACCTCGCCGCCGCCGTCGATCTCCACCTGGCACTCCTTGCCGTTCACGGACTTGACGGTACCCGTGAGGCGGTTGTTCTCTCCGATGAACTGGGCGACGAACGCGTTCTCCGGCTCTTCGTAGAGGACCTGGGGGCTCGCGATCTGCTGGATCTCGCCCTCGTTGAACACCGCGATGCGGTTGGACATGGTGAGCGCCTCGCCCTGGTCGTGCGTCACGTACACCACCGTCACCCCCACCGTCTCGTGGATGTGCTTGAGCTCGTACTGCATGTTCTCGCGCAACTGGCGGTCCAGCGCGCCCAGCGGCTCGTCCATCAGAACGAGCTGCGGCTCGTAGACGAGCGCGCGGGCGACCGCGACCCTCTGCTGCTGGCCGCCCGACAACTGGGCGGGGCGGCGGCGTCCGAACTCGCTCAGGCGCACCATCGCGAGCGCCCGGTCGATCTTGTCCCTTATCCGATCCTTCGGCATCTTGCGCGCTTCGAGGGGGAACGCGAGGTTCTCCTCCACCGTCATGTGGGGGAAGAGCGCGTAGTTCTGGAACACCATTCCGATGTCCCGGCGGTAGGGCGGCACGTTCTTGAGCGAGCGGCCGCCGAGCAGGATGTCGCCGTGGGTGATCGACTCGAAGCCCGCCAGCATCAGCAACGTGGTGGTCTTGCCCGAGCCGGAAGGACCGAGCATGGTCAGGAACTCGCCCTGACCGACATCGAGATTCAGGTTCTTGACGACGAGCGTCTCGCCGTCGAAGGTCTTGTCGACGTTCCTGAACTCGACGAGCGCGTGGTGCTCACTCGCCATTGCGTTCTCCGTCCCCCTCCGCTCCCGGCGCTGGGCGCAGATCCCTGCCGGGGATCGTGCCGGCCAAGCGCCCCTCCTGACCCGGATACTAAGTCAACCATCCCCCCTTGGGAACCGGCGCCGCCGCCCGGCATCGATCCGACGCCGGCGGGGCGCGCCCGCCGAGCGCTCCCGAGGTCCCGCGCGGGCCGTGCAGCGCCGCGGTTGCCGGGACTCCGGCCACTCCGAAACCGATTTCCGATTGTCGTGACCGGGTGCGGGCGGCGGATGCGGATCTGCCGGCCGTGCGATCGAGGGCAGCTTCACGAGGCCCGAAGCGACACGAAGGCGACGAAATGCGCTCCCCAATGGCCCGCTGAACATGCCCGGTTCACCTGTCGCCGAACAAGAAACGCGCCCTGCGCGGGCGCGCTCCCAGGGCTGATTGGTTCTCTTGACCGTGTCCAATAGATTCAAGGGGTTATGTCGATCACCGAGTGTTTCGAGCGAAGTCGTCGTCAACCGAAGAAAGAGGCTCTGCATCAAGGAGCTACGCTATCCGGCGGCGGTCGAGGACGCCCGCGAACTGATCTGCCCCGGGCGCCAGGACCATTCAGAAGTCGAGTTGCGGGGTTCGAAGTACTGGAATCA
>CAYFYD010000288.1:0-5756 GCA_964347195.1 uncultured Ectothiorhodospiraceae bacterium | reverse complement strand
GGACCACCACGCGGCGCGGCGCGAGCGTCTCCGGGGCGCCTCCTCCGCGCCCGGGGCGGAGTCGGGAGGGCGGGCAGGCGTCGGCCCCGGGCCGGTCGCGGGCGCGGTGCGGGGCGCGGCGGCCCGGGCGCCGCGGGCGGGGGCGAGCAGTGCGTCGACGAGGGAGTCGAGGGGCCGGGCGAGCGCCCGGGGCGCCTGCCCCTTCGGCCAGCCCTGGTCGCAGAGCGCGGGCAGCGTGGGCTCGAAGGGCACCGAGAGGGCCGGACGGCGCGGGAGCCCCGCGCCGCGCAGCGCCCGCAGGCCCGCCGCGTCGCGGAAGGCGCGGGTGTGGTTGCGCACCACCAGGGGCGGCGGGCCCTCCCCGAGCAGGCCGAGCAGGCGCACTGCGCGCGCCGCCCCCTCCGGGGTGGGCTCCACCACCAGCACCCGCCGGTCCACCGCGGCGAGCAGCGCGAGGCCGGCCTCGGAGTGCCCGAGCCCGTCCACGAGCACCAGGTGGGAACGGCGCCCGAGCGCCGCGAGCAGGTGCCCCACCCCCTCCACCGGGGGCGCCGGGACCGGAGCGGGACCGAAGCGGTAGGCGTAGACCGCGATGCGCTCGCCCCGCCGCGCGCGCACCCCGTCCACCGTGTCCGGGTCGAGACCGCTGCGCCGCGCGGTCTCGAGGAGCTGATCGAGCCCCGCCGCGGGCTCCACGTCGAGCAGGAAGGACAGCACCGGGAAGGGCCGCGCGAGATCGAGCACCGAGACGTAGCGCCCGCGCGCGGCCGCACCGAGCGCCACCGCCGCGGCGAGGGTGCTCGCCCCGCTGCCCCCGCTGCCGGCGAAGCCCGCCACGCAGCCCGCGGGCGCGGGCGCGTTCCCCCGATCCGCGCGCCCCGCCGCCTCGCGCACCGTGGCCGCGCTCACCGGCTTGACGAGATAGTCGCTCACCCCCGCGAGCAGCGCCTCGCGGCCGAAGCGCGCGCTCCCGTCCGAGCCCAGCGCGACCACCGCCGTGCCCACCTCGCATACCGCCGCGAGCTCGAGGATCGCGCCCGCCGGATAGGCCACCCCGTCGAGGTCCACGAAGAGCACCCGCGCCCGCGCCCCGCGGCCGAGCGCGGCCACCGCCGCCGGGAGCCCCCCCGGCCACACCTGCGCCTCCCCGTACCCCGCGAGCCCCTCGCGCAGCGCGTGCTCGCTCGGAGCGTCCGCCACGAACGCCAGCGCATCGAGCTCCCCGGAACGCTCGTGGCCGAGGTCGGGGTCGTGGTCGATGGCGGTACTCGGAGCGGGAGTCATCGGGGCTTCGTCCACGAGCACGAAGGGGGGGAGTACCCTCGCAGATATTCGCCGCCCGTCAAGACGTCTCCAGGCGCCGGCACCCCAGGCGACCGGCGGGCTCTCAGACCGCCTCGCCGCCCGGCGGATCCACCGGCGTCCAGTGAAGCTCCGCTTCGATCTTCCGGCGGTACGCCGTGTCGATCTGTCGCGGGGCACGCCGGACGTACTCCTCCGCATGACGGCGCTGCGCGCCCTCCAGACGGCGGAGATAGTCCAGCACTTCGCATACGTCCACTTCGCACACGCCGGGAGTCCTTTCGCACTCATCGCACTTTGGCGGCAACGTCCCGAGCTTTGGCGGCAACGCCGTCCAGACTACGCCGTCGAGCCCGTGTGCGTCGGCCCACCTACCTATTGCTTTCACCTCGTCGTACTTCGAGGGGCAGGCCGCTTCGGAGGAGCAGGTCGGGCTCCAGAAGCGGATGTGTTCCGGGATGTCTTTTAAGCCGATGTGTCCCTCGATGTTTTTTCGTGGTATGCCTTCCCTCTTTGCGAGAGTGCGGCACGCCCTTACCAGGCATTCAGTGTCCATCAGGCGTTCAGTGTCCATCAGCGCCCAAAGGACTCGGACGGGGCGGGCGGAAGGCTTCACGACCAGAGTAATGCGGCCGTCCTGGGATTGCCTCGCAAGCTCGACCGGGACCAGAGGCCCGTCTTCAAACCAGTGGCGCTGGACGCACAGAGCGCCGGGATTCCAGATCAGGGATCCCTAACCGAGACACGCGATGCTCGTCATTTCTCATCTCCTGATCGTTCAGTCGTTGCCTGAAGCTGCTGCCCGCTCCGGTGGCAGGTCCGGTGGGGAGGGGCCAAGCTCCCCTCCCCGACCTTTCCGGCGACCCGCGACCCGGCGAATGGCCGGCCCCCACTTCCACCATGGGTTGCAAGCGTACGGGCGTCGGTGCGGGCGCGGGTCACTGGGAGGGCCGGAGCGAAGCTGAAGAAGCCCAAGGGGCGGCTTGGCGCGACGCCCGGAGTGCCGGCCAGTGCCGGCCCCGGTGCATCGAGGTCACCGTAGCATCGAGCGACCTCTGGTGAGCGCTCGGAACACGCCTTGGCGTAGCTCGAACGTCACGTGCCGTGGCGCTGACCGCCACGGCACGTGACTCCACCGCGATGAGGAGAGACCCTCAAACCAGCCCTCGGCGAGGCATGGGCGCATCGAAGTGGTGAACGGCGCCGGTTCTCGCGTGGCTCGCTCAAGGGCAGCCCGCATGGCCCGCAACCTCACGGAGAATCGTCACTAGCCGCCGCCTCCTTGTCCTTGGGCGGTGTTTACGTCCCCGGTGTCAATCTCGGTTACCTGACCGCCGATGGTGTTAAGCGCGCCATCAATATTATCCCAGAACGTGGCGACACCGGCTCCGACGCCGACCGCGACGACCCCGACCAGGATCGCGTACTCGAGAGCGGACACCGCCTCGTTGGCCCAAAGGAAACGGCGGAAGCGCCGCGAGACGTGCTTGATGCGCATGATGGAGCTCCTTCTATGGAGTGGTGAGTGAACGAAGTGCCGGTTGCCGGGGGGCAGTGCCGGCGCAATCCTCTCCCTGCGTCCCTTCGGGTTCCCGGCCGAGCGCCTCTCGTGCATGACGCGAGGTCTCGTCCGGCCTCCCTCCGTCCGACCCGGAGAGGTCGATGGTGCGCGACGAGGGTCTTCCCGGCCCTCGTCGCGCGAATGCGGTACCGTGACGTGGTGTGGATACAGCCGGGAAGCCGGCGGCCGGGTGCTTCGCGAGCACGAGGCCACCACGTTCCTGCCCCCGCCCGCGCTGCGGGTCTCTCCGGCGCCGGGCACGGCTTCGGATCCGGCGTGCCGGCGGGAGGGAGCGTGCATCGTCACGTGCTCGCGGCCGGCCGCGCCCGGGCGGGGGCGACGAGCAGGGATGCGGCCATGCCGGATCGGCGCCGGTCGAGGGATGCGCTCTCGCCGGGATCTTCGGGCGCGGTGTAGCTCGGCGCGGCCGGGGCCTGCTCCGGGTCGCGGGCGGGAAGCGCGTGGAAGCGGTAGAGGTCGCCGGCAACGAAGCGGCCGGTGAGCGAGCCTTCCCGGGTGAGGCGGGCGCAGAGCTCGGCGACGATCAACACCTCTCCGGCGCCCATCTCGGAGGCGAAGGCATCGGGCAGCGCCGCCTTCCCGCCCTCGGCCACATGGCGGGCGCACCCTTGCGCGAGCTCGGCGCCCACCGTGGCGTCGCCGCCCGCGCGGATGGAATCGTCGCTCCACAGGACTTCCACCGCGGGCGGGGGATCGCCCGCAGGCTGCCGGAGCGCGCTGATCACGTAGGCGACGTGGACCGGGACGTCGATCTCGTGCTCGGGCAGCAGGGCTCCGAGCGCTTTGAGCTCGTCGCCGTCCGGGCTGGCGTCGCGCGCGACGTAGTCCGCCATGGTGGCCACGATGCGCCCGCTCGCGCTGTACGCACGGACCCGCGAGTAGAGGTCGAAGCAGAGGGCGGAGACGGCGAGCAGGGCGACCGCGCCGATCGCGAGCTCGATCGAGGCGCCGCCGCGAGCGTCGCGGGCGAAGGCACGCAGTGCGGGCAGCGGGTGCGGGTTCATCACGGGGTGGGCTCGGGCCGCCGGCGCCCGGCGGATCAGCCCGCCTCCTCCTCGCGGCGGGCGAGCCCCAGTGCCGCCATCGGCACCTCTGCCGCGTCCGGGGAGTCCGATGGGGGCCAGGCGATCCGCACCAGGACCATCTCTCCCTCCGGTCCGCCCACGCTCGTTCCCTTCCGCAGGGCGTCGGCCAGGGCGGAGGGACGCACGCCCCGTTCCACGGTGACGAGCCACCGCTCGTCGCAATCGAAGTCCGCCGCGAGCCCGAGCTCGCGCCGGATGGCCCCGCACACGTCCGCCCCCCGGTCGAGTGCGAGCGACCGGGCGGCCGCGTGCGCGGCCCGCGCCAGGCGGTCCGTGGCGAAGCGGTCCTGCACGATCGCCATCAGCCCGGCGAACGCGGCGACCAGGATGGAGATCGCGATGGCGCCCTCGAGCGCGACCGAGCCGCCCCGCCCGCGCCAGAAGCCCCGCCCGGCGCGCGGGCCGGTTGCCGCCCGCCCGCCGTTGATGGCTGCGTAGCACCGCGGACAAATGGCGAACAGCCTTCGTAGCTGAGGCCGGCGGACCGGAGCGACCCCGGACGCTGCCCGTCGACCGGCTCGATCGGCACGCGCGAGCGCCCCGTCCGCCCGTCGCGCACGACCGGCGAGCACGTTCGGGACTCTCCCGGCGTGCGGCCAAGCACACTTTCGTGAATAAAACGCTCGCGTGATCATGGGGATGGGACGGTATCCGGTGGCGCAGAGCCCGGACATGATAGGGCGCGGCGGGTAAAGAGAGCAGACAGCGAGGCGAACACTATCCATTGGATATGCTGATGTCCCAATAAAGATATTAGGTTTTGCTTATTCCGCAATGGTATCCGTTGTTATCATCATTCGACTGATGAACCTGCCCAATCATGAGTATCGTGTAGACATGCATTCTGGAGGGGGCTAAGGTGAGCATATCAGGAGCGCTCGGGCGGCGCGTGAAGCTCGACGAGATGGAGGACCACCTCATCTACGCCAAGGTGCGCGCAACGGGAGCGCTCGGGCGGCGCGGAAGGGGTGGCCAGTCGGGATGAACGAGTCGGGGGGACGGGAACGTATCAGCCCTTGGGTCCTGGCGCTGGTGGTCTTTGCCGGGGTGCTGTGGACCGATGTCTGCATCAAGGTGTGGGCGCAGGACACCTTGACGGAGCCCGCGCACATCACGAGCTGGCTCTGCCTCGCGGTGCATTTCAACCCGGGGCTCTTCCTCGGGCTCATTCCCGTGTCGGCGGTCTCGATGCCCCATGGGCTCTTCGCGGGTGCGGCCGTGGTCTGGCTGGGCTGGCGGATGCTGCGGGTGGCCAGCCTGCCGATCGGGGTGGGCTACGCGCTGGTCGCAGGCGGCTTCGCCGGCAATACCTTGGGGAGGGTCAAGGGCGGGGTCGTCGACTTCCTCGGCTTCGGGCCGGTCGCCGAGGGTCAGTGGGTGTTCGCGAACCTCGCCGACCTCGCCATCCTCGCCGGCACCCTCCTGCTCGGCACGATGCTCGTCCGCCGCACCCTGCGCCCCGGCAACCGCCGCCATCCCGCCTGAGCGAAGCCCCCGCACCGGGGGATGGCAATCCTCCGATGGGA
The DNA here is from genome assembly GCA_964347195.1 of uncultured Ectothiorhodospiraceae bacterium. Classification (GTDB taxonomy): domain Bacteria; phylum Pseudomonadota; class Gammaproteobacteria; order HK1; family HK1; genus JAJEAD01. Next base: position 261 of record CAYFYD010000288.1, on the reverse strand, counting down.
GGAGCCGCTGCCCGGAGTGGCACCGCCCCCGCGCGCGGGATGGCGCATGCCCCGGTCGAACGAGGCCTCCCGCGCCAGAGCGACGGCGGCGTGCCGGGGGATGGCGCTTCCAGCACCCGTCCGCTGCCCGGCAGCCGGCCAGCGGTGCCCCGCGCCGGGAGGTTGCCCAGAGACCGCCTCCATTTCCAGTCCGTTGCGGGTGGGACTCAGGACTGATTTTTGTTTTGGTTCGGGCGGTGCGTGAGGGGAGGTTGGCCCGGG
>CAYFYD010000287.1:0-5785 GCA_964347195.1 uncultured Ectothiorhodospiraceae bacterium | reverse complement strand
GTCGGCTGGCGAGAGCTCTACTCGATGTCTCCGCTCGGGGTGGCCGGGGCGGGCCTCGTGGGGATGGCGCACGCCGCCCTGTTCACGATGACCCCGGTCTATGCCGGCCTCGAGGCGTTGAGCACGGGGCAGGTCTCGGTGCTGATGTCGACGGGACTCATCGGCGGCATGGCGCTCCAGTGGCCGATCGGATGGCTCTCCGATCGTTTCGACCGGCGCCGCGTGATCACCGCGGTCACCTTCGCCGCCGCCGCCTCGGCGCTCGCTGCGTGGTTGTTCTCGGCCCTCTCGTGGCCCGCCTTGCTCACCTGCGTGTTCCTGTTCGGAGGCGCGAGCCTCCCTCTCTACTCCCTGTGCCTCGCCCACATCAGCGACTTCCTGGAGCCCGAGCAGATCGTCGCGGCGAGCGCCACCGTGGTGCTGGTGGGCGGCGTCGGCCTGTGCATCGGACCCCTGCTCGCCGGCGCCGGCATGACGGTGCTGGGACCGGGCAGCCTGTTTCTGTTCCTCGCCGCGGTGCACTCGGGTGTCGGGGTGTTCGCACTGTACCGGATGACGCGACGCCCGGCTCCTCCGCTCGAGGAACAGCGCCACTACGAGGCGGTATCGCCGCGCACCTCGCCCATCGGGGCCGCGGTCGCGATGCGCCAGGTCCGCGACGCGCAGGACCGGGACCTGGCGCGAAGGAGCAGCTTTTGAGAGCGCCGCGACCCCGCCCGCGCCGCCTTCCCGCCCTGAAGCCCACTTCTCGCACCGGACTCCGGTCAGCGGCGGCGTTGCACGTCCCAGGCGATCTTCTCTGCCCGGACCCGCACTGCCTTGGGGACTCGATCGGAGCCCGATACATTGAGCAAAGCAGCCCGGGCGTGGCCTTCTCGAATGATCCTGCGTCCCGTGGAAACTTTGGTGTTGCAACTGCTCCGCTTGTAACCTTCCTCCCTCCGGAGCTGGGCGCACAGACTCTCGTTTGTCCGCCCACCGGCAAGCGCATCGAAGTACTTGACGAAGAACGCCTTGCCGGCGGTCCGAAGCATGCGCTCGAGATCAACGCCGCTCAAAACACGCTCCTTCCGAGCTTCTCAAACTCGGCCAGTGTAGCCGGCTCGAGTGGGCGGAACAGCGGAAACCTCGGCCCGAGTGTGCGGGGCAGGACGCCGATGACACCGCGATTCGGCGCGATGACGCAGCGCGGAAAGGGGTTGTCGCACGAGCGAGGGCCCCGGCGCCGATCCCGAAGGGCACAATAGACGGAGGAACCGGATTCGCCGGAGCCGCGAAGGGAGGACGACACGATGAGGACCCATGCGCGAGTCGTCGTCATCGGTGGCGGGGTGGTCGGTACCGGCACCCTCTATCACCTCGCGAAGAAGGGCTGGAGCGACGTGGTGCTGCTCGAGCGCCGCGAGCTCACCAGCGGCTCCACCTGGCACGCCGCCGGCCTGCTGCCGCTGTTCAACATGAGCTACTCGGTGGGGCAGATCCACAAGTACTCCGTCTCGCTCTACAAGACCCTGGAAGAGGAGACCGGGCAGGACGTCGGCTTCCGGGTCGTGGGCAACATCCGCCTCGCCACCCATCGGGACCGGATGGACGAGTACCATCAGTACGCCGGCGTCGCCCGCACTATCGGCGTGCAGGTGGACTTCCTGACCCCGGCCGAAGTGAAGGACCGGTGGCCGCTGTGCCGCACCGACGGACTCGCCGGCGCCATCGTCCACCCCGAAGACGGCTACATCCAGCCCGCGGACCTCACCCAGGCCCTCGCCGCCGGCGCCCGGGCGCGGGGCGCCGAGATCCACCGCCACACCACTGTCACCGGCATCGAGGCGCAGCGCAGCGGCGAGTGGCGGGTGCGCACCGAGCGGGGCGACATCGACTGCGAGCACGTGGTGAGCGCCACCGGCAACTTCGCCCGCCGCACCGGCGCGATGGTGGGGCTCGACGTGCCCGTCATCCCGGTCCAGCACCAGTACATCGTGACCGAGGCGCACCCGGACATCGAGGCTCGCCACGCCCGCGGCCTGCCCGAGATGGGGGTGCTCAGGGAGTCGGACGGCTCCTGGTACATGCGCGAGGAGCGCGGCGGCCTCGTGCTCGGCCCCTACGAAGTCGGCGCGCCCGCCTGCTACGTCGACGGCCCCGCCGGCGACTGCGAGTACGAGCTCTTCCCCGAGGACCTCGAACGCCTCGAACCCCACATCGAATCCGCGATCCGGCGCGTGCCCGCCTTCGGGGAAGTGGGCGTGAAGCAGGTCTACAACGGCGCCATCTGCTACACCCCGGACGGGAGCCCGATCATCGGCCCGGCCTGGGGGCTGCGCAACTTCTGGCTGAACGAAGGCCACAGCTTCGGGATCACCGCGGCGGGCGGCGCCGGCTTCCAGTTGGCGGAGTGGATCGTGGAGGGAGAGCCCACCATCGACATGCTGGGGGTGGACCCGCGCCGCTTCGGCGACTACGCAACCGGGTCCTACCTCGTCCGGAAGAACGAAGAGGCCTACCGCAACGTGTTCACCGTCCACTATCCGGACGAGGAACGCCCCGCGGGCCGCCCCCTGCGCACCGCGCCCTGCTATGAACGGCAGAAGGCGCAGGGCGCGGTGTTCGGCCAGAAATTCGGCTGGGAGCGCGCCAACTGGTTCGCCCCTCCGGGCACGCCGCGGGAGGACCACTGGTCCTTCCGGCGCTCGCGCTGGTTCGCGCACAGCGGCAACGAGGTGCGCAACGCCAGCGAGAACGCCGGCCTCCTCGACATGAGCGCCTTCGCGAAGTGCCGGGTCTCGGGACCCGGAGCCGCGGCCTTCCTCGATCGCCTCGTCGCCAACCGCATTCCGGCCCGCCCGGGTCCGGTGCGCCTGGTGCACGCGCTGAACACCCGCGGCGGCGTGCACTCCGAGTTCACCGTGTACCGAGAGGGCGAAGAGCGCTTCTACCTGGTCTCCGCCGGCGCCTTCCAGCGCCTCGACCACGACTGGATCCGCCGGCACATGCCGCAGGACGGCTCGGTCCGCCTCGAGGACGCGACGAACCGCATCGGGGTGCTGGTGGTGGCGGGCCCGCGTTCGCGCGAGATCCTCTCGAGGGTCTCCTCCGCCTCCTTCTCGACCCGGGACTTCCCCTGGCTCACCGGCCGCGAGATCGAAGTGGGGCTCGCGCCCTGCCTCGCACTGCGGGTGAGCTACGTGGGGGAGCTCGGCTGGGAGCTGCACCATCCCATCGAGTACCAGAACCACATTTTCGATGCCCTCATGGAGGCGGGCCGCGACCTCGGGCTCGGCCCCCTCGGCATCCGGGCGATGGACACGATGCGCCTGGAGAAGTCCTACCGCATGGTCGGAACCGAGCTCTCCATCGAGTACGCCGCGCTCGAGTCGGGGCTCGATCGCTTCGTGCATCTCAACAAGAGCGACTTCATCGGACGCGACGCGCTGACGCGCTGGCGGGAGCGCGGCTTCGCCAACCGCCTCGTGACCCTGGAGGTGCACGGCGTCGGCGACGCGGACGCGCTCGGCAACAACCCGGTCTTCGAGGGCGGGGAGCTGGTGGGGCGCGCGACCGGGGGCGGATACGGCTTCCGGGTGGGGAAGTCGCTCGCGCTCGCGATGGTGCGTCCCGCCCTCGCGGAGGTCGGGACCCCGCTCCGGATGGACATCCTCGGCACGATGCACGACGTGACGGTGATCCCCGAGTCGCCCTACGATCCCGCCAACGAGCGGCTGCGCGCCTGAGGGCGGGCTCCGGCGCGAGGGCCCCACGACATGAGCGAGAGACGGGCACGCAGCCGGGCGCGAGGCGGCGCCCGGGCGGCGCGGCGCGCGGCGCGCGCCGAAGCCGCGCCCGCCCCGCCCTACGTCACCCGCAAGGTGCCGGTCTACGACGTGCTCGGCGAGGAGGGCCTCTGCCTCATCGAGGAGAACGCCGAGACGATCCTCCAGGAAGTCGGGATCGACTTTCGCGAGGACGCGGAGGCGCTCGCCCTGTGGCGCGAGGCGGGGGCGGACGTGGCGGGCGAGCGCGTGCGTTTCCCCCGGGGGATGTGCCGGACGCTCATTCGGGAGAACGCGCCCGCGCTGTTCACCCAGCACGCCCGCAACCCCGCGCGCAGCGTGAAGATCGGCGGCCCCCACACCGTGTTCGTGCCCGCCTACGGCCCGCCTTTCGTGCGCAGCCTCGACGAGGGCCGGCGCTACGCGACGATCGAGGACTTCCGCAACTTCGTGAAGCTCGCCTACCTGTCTCCCGCCCTGCACCATTCCGGCGGCACGGTGTGCGAGCCGGTCGACCTGCCGGTCAACAAGCGCCACCTCGACATGGTGTACAGCCACCTGCGCTACAGCGACAAGCCGCTCATGGGCTCGGTGACCGCGCCCGAGCGCGCCGAGGACAGCGTGGAGATGGTGAAGCTGGTCTTCGGCGAGGACTTCGTCGAGGACAACACGGTGCTCGTGAGCCTCATCAACGCGAACTCCCCGATGGTCTGGGACGGCACCATGCTCGGCGCGCTCGAGGTCTACGCGCGGCACAACCAGGCGACGGTGGTGTCCCCCTTCATCCTCGCCGGCGCGATGTCTCCGGTCACCGTGGCCGGGACCTGCGCCCAGCTCTTCGCCGAGGCGCTCGCCGGCATGGCCTTCGCCCAGCTCGTGCGCCCCGGGGCGCCGGTCGTGTTCGGCACCTTCGGCAGCTCCATCTCCATGCAGTCGGGGGCGCCCACCTTCGGCACGCCCGAGCCGGGCTTGGTGCTCTTCGTCGCCGCTGCGCTCGCCCGGCGCCTCGGTGTGCCCTTCCGCAGCGGCGGGGGCCTGTGCGCGGCGAAGACCGCGGACGCCCAGGCCGCCTACGAGTCCGCGAACACCTTGCAGCAGGCGATGCTCGCGGGCGTGAACTTCATGCTGCACGTCGCGGGGTGGCTGGAAGGCGGGCTGGTGATGGGCTACGAGAAGTTCGTGCTGGACGCCGACCAGGCGGGCATGATGCAGGTATTCCTCCAGGGCGTGGACCTGTCCGAGAACGGCCAGGCGATGGACGCGATCCGGGAGGTGGGGCCGGGCTCCCACTTCCTCGGCTGCGCCCACACCCAGGCCAACTTCGAGCCCGCTTTCTACCGCTCCCCCGTCGCCGACAACAACAGCTTCGAGCAGTGGGAAGCGGACGGCGCAATGGACGCCGAGCACCGCGCGAACGCGCTCTGGAAGCGCATGCTCGAACGCTACGAAGCCCCGCCCATCGATCCCGGGGTCGACGAGGCGCTGCGGGAGTTCATGGCGAAGCGCAAGGCGGCGATACCCGACGCGAGCTATTAGCGCCTGTCCCGAACCGGAGAACACCCCGCCTTCCAGGACAACCGGAGAACACCCCGCCTTCCAGGGCTCGCATCACTCGCGGCCGGCGTTCACGGTAGTCTGGTCCTCGAGCGGGCTGGCGACCAAGCCCGCGAGATGCGCCTGGCCGGCGGTGAGCTTCAGGATCTGGCGGGCGAAGGCTTCGCGGTCGGCCCGTGCCTCGGCGCGGAGCGCGGCGCGGTCGGCCCGTGCCTCGGCGCGGAGCTCGGCTACATTGCGGTCGAGCCGCTCGGACACCCGCCCGGTGGAAGTCACCACGAGTGCGGCGAGGGCAAGACCGACGGTGACGACGGCAATCATCTCCTGTGAGATTCGGATACGCGTCTTCGTGGCGTCGTTCATCCCCTACCCTGCGCTCGATACCCGGTGCGGTCAAGCGTCCGCGATACAGCGCCAGGACCATTCAGAAGTCGAGTTGCGGGGTTCGAAGTACTGGAATCAGG
>CAYFYD010000286.1:0-5794 GCA_964347195.1 uncultured Ectothiorhodospiraceae bacterium | reverse complement strand
GCGGAAGCGGGAATCCATTTCGGTCAACGAACCCCGAAACTCGAGTTTGAAGAGCCCTGCTCGTCTGGGCACCGGGCGGGAGACTCCGCGCCCGGATTGGGTCACACTCGTGCTTCGTGCCGGCGAACCGGTCCGTTCAGGCCACCAGGATGACAGAGACACCAGACATCGATGCCCGTGATCTGAGGGCGCGCATCATGGGCACGGCAGAGCTCGCATTGATCGATGTGCGGGAGGCGCCGGCCTACGCCACCGGACACCTCCTCTACGCCGCCAACCTGCCGCTCGCGCGCCTCGATCGCCTCGCGGCGCCGGCGCTGCCCCGGCGCTCGGTGCCGATAGTGGTCTGCGACGGCGGCGAAGGGCTGGCGGCGCGGGCGGCAGGGCGGCTCGCCGCCCTCGGGTACCGCGATCTCCGAGTGCTCGCGGGGGGTGTCGGGGCGTGGGCGGCCGGTGGCGGTGTGCTCTTCAGCGGCACCAACGTGCCGAGCAAGGCCTTCGGCGAGCACGTGGAGCACGTCGAGGGCACGCCTTCGCTCTCCGCGGAAGAAGTGAACGCTCTGGTCGAGTCGGGGGCCGACCTGGTCATTCTCGACAGTCGTCCCAGGAGCGAGTACCGCGCGCACAGCATCCCCGGCGGGATATGCGTGCCGGGCGCGGAGCTCGCCTACCGGGTGCACGATCTGCGCGAGTCTCCGGAGCCCCGCGTGGTGGTCAACTGCGCGGGACGCACCCGGAGCATCATCGGCGCGCAGTCGCTGATCAACGCCGGCGTCGCCAATGTCGCTTCGCTGCGCAACGGCACCATGGGGTGGCGCCTCGCGGGGCTCCCGCTCGCCTTCGGCGCGGAGCGGAGCTACCCGGCGCTGAGCGAGGCGGGACGGAAGGAGGCGAAGCGCGCCGCGGCCCGGGTCGCGGAACGCTTCGCGGTGCGCTCCCTGGACCGCGCCGGCTACGAGGCTTGGCGCCGCGAGGGGAATGCGCGCACCCTGTACGTGTTCGACGTGCGCAGCCCCGAGGAGTACGAGGCGGGCCATCTGCCGGGCTCGCGGAGCGCGCCGGGGGGCCAGCTCGTGCAGGAGACCGATGTCTACGCGCCCGTCCTCGGGTCCCGGGTGGTGCTGGTGGACGACGACGGGGTGCGCGCCACCATGACCGCTTCCTGGCTCGAGCAGATGGGGGGCCGGGAGGTCGCGGTGCTCGAGAGCGCGCTGGAAGCAGGCCCGCTCGAGCGGGGAGCTCCCGAGGCCGTCGCCGAGCCGGACGACCGGTGGCCCAAGCCCTACGACCGGGAGGAGGGAGTGGAGCAGGCGATGCGGGACTATCTCGCCTGGGAGCTGGGCCTGGTCGAGCAGATCGCGCGCGACGGCACCGCGCACTGGCTGCGCTGAACCCGGAAGAAGTCGTCCACCCGCCAGCGTCTCGCGCGCGCGAGGATGCAGCGCCGAAGCCGAGAACCCGAGCGCCCCCAGCCAGCCATGCGACGACCCGCCGATGGTCATGTTCAGCATCGAGGGCAAGACCGACACCTACCTGGAACCTGCAGCGGGTACCGGAGTTCGTGGTGAGCTTCGTCGACGTCGCGCTGGCGGAGCCGATGGAGATCTCCGCGGTGCGGATGCCGCCCGATGAGGACGAGCTCTTCTGGGCCGGGCTCGAGAAGGGCGCCCAGATAGCGTGCGGCCGGCCCGGGTGGCCGAGGCACCGGCTGCGCTGGAGTGCACGGTAGAGAGCGTCACCCCGATGGGGACGAGAAATCAGATGGTGATTGGACGCGTGGTGCGCTATCACGTGAGCGAGGCGATCTGGCGCGATGGCCGGGTAGAACCCTCGCGCTACCAACCCTTCGGGCGTCTCGCCGGGCAGTACTGCGAGCAGGGCCGGCGTTTCAAAATGCACCGGCCGCAGCTCGCAGCGCTCCACTCACACGGCGCAGCGGGAGCCACCCGGCTCGCCGAGCGTTCCCCCCTCACGGACCCGTGCGACACGGAGTAACGCCGTGCCCCGGCTCATGAAGGGAACGACATCGAACGTCGTTCTCGCGAGCCGATTTGCCGGCGGGGGGCGTCTGTCCTGACATCGACACCACCTGACGCGGCCTTCACGTCCGTGACGAGCCGAATCGGAGATAATGCTCCCATGCGCAAGCTCATCGATCCCGGCCGCATCGATCTCGCGCGGGCATTCAATGGCAACCCCTGGGGACCGCACAGCGCGGAGTTGCAGCGCGTCCTGAACGTCATGCGCGCCGCGCCAGTGGCCGGCAAGCACGTCATCCTCATGTCCGGACCCTACCGCCGGTGGTCCGTGGCGCGCTTGACCGGCGTTCGCGGAGAAGCGCCCGAGAGGATCGAGGGGCTCTCCTTCGACAACCCGGAAGACGCCGAGCGAGCGGTCTTCAAGCTGCGCTGGGAAGCGCACACCGGGCAGCCGCTCGATCTCGACTGACCGGCGAGGCGAGGCAGCGCCCGTGACCAGACGGATCCTCGGCTACAGCGACGAGCTGAGCGTCGCGCCCGGCGGGCGCATCCGCTTCATGGTGAGCTGCGAACCCGGCATCGAGCGCTATCGCGCGGAGATCGTGCGCATGCGCTCGGGCGACATCCAGCCGGGGGGACCGGGGCTCGAGGAGTACCCTCTCGACCCGCCGGCCGTGAGCGAACATCCGGGCCGCGAGCAGGCCATCCATCCGGGATCTTTCGCCCGGGTCCCCGACTCCCCCTCCTTCGCGCAACTGAGCGGCTTCACCCTGCACGCGCTGGTCATGCCGACCGTCACCGGCCGGGGCGTGCAGGCGGTACTGACCAAGTGGTCGGAGGCCGACGGGGCGGGGTTCGGGCTCTTCCTGGACCCGGACGGCTGCCCGCTTCTCGTGCTCGGCGACGGGCAGGGGGGCGTGGCGCGCCTCTCGACCGGCGTGCCCCTGCCGGTACGGGAGTGGAGCGCGGTGACCGCCGCCTACGACGGGCGCAGCGGGGAGATGCGAGTCGAACAGGAACATCTCGCCGAACGCGGTCTGCAACCGGCTCTGCGGGTAGCGAACGACACGAGCGGCGTGGCGCCGCGCGCGGACAACGGCGCGCCGGTGATGATCGCGGCCGCCGCCTGCTTGGCGGACCCCGGACGAGTGGTCGGGAACCTCTCCTTCACCGGCCGGATCGAGCGGCCCTGGATCGCATCCGACCTCATCGAAAGGCCGGACTCGGTCCTCCTGCGCCGCGGCCCGATCCCGCCGGGCCTCGGGTCGCGGCTCGTCGCCCTGTGGGACTTCAGCCGCGAGATGTCGAGCGACCGGATCGTCGACCTCTCCGGGCGCGGGCACCACGGCGAGGTCGTGAACCTTCCCATGCGCGCCGTGCGGGGCGCCCACTGGACGGGCGCGTGCATGGACTGGCGGCAGGCGCCGGAGCAGTACGCGGCGATCCACTTCTTCACCGATGCGCTCGGGGATTGCGGGTGGGAGGCCGACTTCGAGTGGTCGGTCCCCGAGGGTCTCGCGAGCGGCTTCTACGCGGCCAGGCTGAGCGGCTGCGGTCACGAGGACTACGTCCCCTTCTTCGTGCGCCCGCCCGCGAAGCGTCCCGGCGCCCGGCTCGCCCTGCTGGTCCCCACCGCGTCGTACATGGCCTACGCCAACTGGCGCATGCCCTTCGATCACCCTCTCGTCGAGGTGCTCTACAACCGGGTCGCGGTCCTGGGCGAGGAGGACCAGCACCTGCTGGAGCACCCCGAGCTCGGGCTGTCGCTCTACGAGTGCCACCTCGACGGCAGCGGCGTCTCGTACTCCTCGCGCCACCGGCCCAATCTCAACATGCGCCCGAAGCACCCGTGGCTCGAGTCCTACAGCGCCGATCTGTACCTCACGGACTGGCTGGAGCAGAAGGGCTTCGCCTACGACGTGCTGACCGACGAGGACCTGCACAGCGAGGGGGTGGAGCTGCTGGCCCCCTATCGCGCGGTGATGACGGGAACCCACCCGGAGTATTGCTCGACCCGGATGTGGGACTCCCTGTTCGCCTATCAGCAACGGGGCGGGCGGATGATCTACATGGGCGGCAACGGGTTCTACTGGCTGGTCGCCTACCACCCGACCCGGCCGGGCATCATCGAGATGCGCCGGGGCGAGTACAGCGAACGGAAATGGGTCACCTCCCCCGGCGAGTACCACTTGGCCTACAGCGGCGAGTACGGGGGCCTGATGCACAACTCGGGGCGCACCCCGCACCGGCTGGTGGGCGTCGGCTTCGACGCCCAGGGCTTCGATCACGGAGCGGGCTACCGGCGTCAGGCTGGCAGCCGGGACCCGCGCGCCGCGTTCGTCTTCGCGGGTATCGACGACGAGGTCATCGGCGACTTCGGGCTCTCGGGAAACGGCGCGGCGAGCGAGGAGATCGACCGCTTCGACCACGGTTTCGGAACGCCCCGTCACGTCCTGCTGCTCGCCTCCTCCTTCGGACACAGCAGCGTGTTCGGGCCATCGAACCTCGGGGTGGGCGAGACGCCGCCATTGGAGGGCGAGGACATCGACGCCGAGGTGCGGGCCGACATCGTGTTCTACGAGACGCCCGGCGGCGGGGCGGTGTTCTCGGTCGGCTCGATGGGATTCGCGGCGAGCCTCAGCCACAACGGCTACGACAACAATGTCTCCCGGATGATCGAGAACGTCGTCAGCCGCTTCCTCGACGAGGCACCCTTCCCCGCGCCCTGACCCGACTTCGTCGGTCGTGAATTCGGAAGGCCGGCAGATCAACGAGGTGACGATTGCTTCGTTACCCTTCGCGGTGCTCCGATCCATCCCCAGCGTTCAGGAGCGGACTCGACGGATAACGGTGACGATCGCCGGCTGAGCGGCCGCTCCATCGTGGGCCGCATCCGTGATCGCTTGGCGAATCTCGCGTCGCGGAATGTCGTGGATTCCCGCTTCCGCGGGAATGACGAAAGGGGTGTGGGTGCAGGATGACGGAAGGGGTGTGGGAGCGGGATGACGGAAGGGGTGTGGGAGCGGGATGACGGAAGATGGTGTGGGCCACCGAACCCGATCGGGGAGCGGGAAGGACGAGGACCGCACGGGACACTACACTTCCCGTCATTCCGCCTCCGAAACCCCCACTCCCGTCATTCCCGCGCACGCGGGAATCCAGAGCGCACCTTCTCCGCGTCGTCCAGCAGGGTGCGTCATTCCCGCGCACGCGGGAATCCAGGGCCTTGGCCATGCGTCTCCGCGGCCGCCGCAGTGTCATTCCCGCGCACGCGGGAACCCAGGCGGGTCGCCCGCGCCCTCACCGAGTCGCTCGGGTCATTCCCGCGCAAGCTTGCCCTCGACCCCGATCGGGGGCGGGAATCCAGGTGCATGTGCCCTGACCGAGCCCGGATGTCGTGGGCCGAAGGCCCGCAAGAGCGGCGGCGCGGCGCTCGACCCACGACGGCGGCGACGAGCACTCCGGCGGGCAGGGTGGCCGGCGCGAGCGGACGCCCGCGGGGCGCCCTCGCTTGCTGAACGCCTTGGCGCTCAGTAGGGTATCGTCGAAGGGCGAGGGTGCCGGGAGGGCTCCGGCGCACCGCCCGTTACCACGTGCAGGAGGTGCATTCATGAACGGGACGGACAAGATCACGGGAAGTACGCAGTCCAGGCGCCGTGCGGGTGTCTCGCGCCGCCGCGTGCTCGAGGGCGGCCTCGCCGCCGCCGCGGCCGGGCTCACTTACAAGAGCATGGGACCCTTCGTACGCGACGCGAGAGCCGCGACCCTGGAGCTGCGCTGGCTCGGCTGGGAGCACTACAACGTCAAGAGCCTGA
>CAYFYD010000285.1:0-5801 GCA_964347195.1 uncultured Ectothiorhodospiraceae bacterium | reverse complement strand
ACGGGTTCGGATGCCCGGACGAGCGCCCGACGTCGACTTTTGAATGGTCCTGCGGGTCGGCCAGGGCAAATGTGTTGTCGGCCGTCCCTGATCGCCGCCGGACAGCGTAGCTCCTTGATGCAGACGCGTGGGGCATGTTGCGGGTCCAGGCACCTTGGCAGACAGAGCTACGACGAGGAGAGCAGGTCAGTCCATGATGCCTAGAGCCGGTAGGCGGTAGTGGTCATGATGCGGGACGCACGCCGCATCAGGGCGCGCAGCGGTGCCGGCAGCACCGCCGCGCCCGCCGCCAGGGCGGCGCCCGCATGGGCTGCCTCGTCCTCACGCATCCTGACCAGGATCGCCCGGCTCTTCGCGTCGCGCTCGGGCAGGCGATCGAGGTGGTCGTCGAGATGGGCGACCACCTGCCGCTCGGTCTCCGCGAGAAAGCCCAGGCTCACCCGGTCGCCGGCGGCCCCCGCCGCGGCGCCGAGCAGGAAGGACCCGAAGTACCACAGGCCGCCGAGACGGCTGGTGCGCGCGCCGAGCTCGGCCACCCGTTCCGCGCACCACTCGAGGTGATCGTTCTCCTCTTCCGCGGCGCGCTCCAGGGTGCGCCGAACATCGCCCCGTCGAGCGCCGAGCGCCTGCCCGTGATAGAGGGCCTGGGCCGCGACCTCCCCCGCGTGATTCACCCGCATCAGAGCGGCCGCGCGGCGGCGTTCGGCGTCGCCGAGAGCCGGGATCGCTTCCGCTACCGAGGCGGCCGGGCTCGGGCGGGCCGGAGCCGGTGAAGGGCCACTCGTCGCGCGCAACGCCCGGCCGCATTGGACGAGCACATGGTCGAGAAGGGTGTAGCGGCGCGGCCTGTCGTCGTTCATGGTGTCGCCGATCCGGTCCGTTCCCGGCATTAGACGCGAGTCGGACCCGTTTTTCACTCTCGATCCGCGAGAGCAGGGCAAATGTGTTCTCGGCGGTCCCGGTTCGCCGCCGGACAGCGTAGCTCCTTGATGCAGAAGCTCTTTCTTCGGTTGAAGACGACTTCGCTCGAAACGCTCGGCGATCGACATAACCCCTTGAATTTATTGGACACGGTCAAGAGAACCAATCAGCCCTGTCCGCGAGAACCGACCACGTTGACAGTGGTTCAGGGCTTTGAGTAGGATGCGCAGCCCTTTTTCGGGCTCCCGCGCGTCGTCTCCACGAGACCGCGCCCCACTCGAAGCTCACGGGGTCACGGGTGAAGACATTCAGCGCCAGATCGGAAACGGTTGAACGCGACTGGTACGTGGTGGACGCCGCGGGCAAGCCGCTCGGACGCCTCGCGAGCACAGTGGCGCAGCGGCTTCGGGGAAAGCACAAGCCGGTGTACACGCCGCATGTAGATGCCGGCGACTACATCGTGGTGGTCAACGCTTCGCAGGTCGCGGTGACCGGAAGGAAGCGCACCCGGAAGCTCTACCATCGCCATTCCGGCTATCCCGGCGGCATTCGTTCGTTCTCCCTGGAGCAGATGCTCGAAAGGCAGCCCGCCCGGGTGATCGAGCACGCGGTCAAGGGCATGTTGCCCAAGGGCCCGCTGGGACGCGCCATGTTCCGCAAGCTTCGCGTGTATCCGGGCGCGCACCACCGGCATGCCGCCCAGCAACCCAAGACCCTGAACTTCTGAGGCCACTCCACATGCCGGGCAACACCCACTACAGCACCGGGCGCCGCAAGACCTCCGCGGCGCGCGTGTACCTCCGGCCCGGCAACGGCCGGATCCTGGTCAACCGTCGTCCCCTGGACGAGTACTTCGGGCGCGAGACGGCCCGCATGGTCGTGCGCCAGCCGCTCGAGACGACTGCCATGGTGGACAAGGTCGACATCGACATCCGGGTGAGCGGCGGCGGCGGCAGTGGCCAGGCCGGCGCCATCCGTCACGGCATCACGCGGGCGCTCATCGATTACGACGAAGCGCTCCGGGGTCAGTTGCGCCGGGCCGGATTCGTGACCCGGGACGCACGCGAGGTGGAACGCAAGAAGGTGGGTCTGCACAAGGCCCGCAAACGACCCCAGTACTCCAAGCGCTGAGGCCGCCGCATTCCTTCTGGGGGATCGTCTAACGGCAGGACAGCGGACTCTGACTCCGCCAGTCTAGGTTCGAATCCTAGTCCCCCAGCCAAACATCGATCCGCGGGTGTCCGTGCTCGGGAAATCGAGCGCGGACGAGCATGCGTCGAGGAGCGCCACCACCGCCCGGGCGCGATGGCTCGACGCGTTCTTCGTCTCGGGTGAGAGCTCGGCCACGCTCGCCCCGTGCTCGGGGACGTAGAAGACCGGGTCGTAGCCGAACCCCCCCTTGCCGCGGGGCGCCTGGAGTATGAGGCCGCGCCACCGGCCCTGAGCGATGAGCGGCAAGGGATCCCGAGCCTCGCGCAGGTACACCACGACGCAGGCGAAGCACCCGCCGCGACGCTCTTCCGGGACGCCGTCCATGAGCGAGAGGAGCACCCGGACGTTCTCCTCGTCGCTCGCCGCGTCGCCCGCGAGGCGCGCGGAACGCACTCCCGGCGCCCCGTCGAGCACGTCTACCGTCAAGCCCGAATCGTCGGCGATCGCGGGGAGGCCGGATGCCGCGCTCGCCGCGCGCGCCTTGAGAATGGCGTTCTCGATGAACGTCTCGCCGTCCTCCTCGACCGGCGCCATTCCGAACACGGACTGGGCGACCACCTCGCAACCGAGGGGCGCGAGCAGACGGGCGAACTCGCGGAGCTTGCCGGCATTGGAGGTGGCGAGAACGACGCGCTGGGGGGCGCTCTGAGCGCGGGTCGCCGTCACGGCTCGACGCGGCACGATCGACACCGCCACGAAGGCGGGGTGAGCGCTCCCGGGGGACGCTTCATTCGCGACGTCCGAGCCCGCGCCAGCGCAATCCGGTCTGCGCGATCGATCGAGACGATGGATTCCCGCCCCCGCTTTCGCTGGAGGCAGGCTTTCCGCGGGAATGACGCTGCCGACCCCAAGGCGGTCACTCCTACGGGCGCGCGTATGACCACCGCATTCCCGCCCTCCGTTGCGGGCGATGAGCGGCACTCCTAACGGGCGCGCGCGTATGACCACCCCTACGGACGCGCGTATGACGGGGGGATAGCCGCATACGGCGTCAGCGCGCCGGGGCGGCGGTGGCTTCCCGGCTTCCCGGCGAAGCGGGTGCACGCCTGAGCGCCTCGCGCTGGTGGCCGAGCAAGCGGGAGACGCCCTTTCCCGCGAGATCGAGCATCGCGTTCAGCTCGTCGCGCCGGAAGGCGTGGCCCTCCGCCGTGCCCTGCACCTCGACGAAGGCTCCGACCTCGTTCATGACCACGTTCACGTCGGCCTCCGCCTCGTGGTCTTCGGCGTAGTCGAGATCGAGCACCGGAAGTCCGCGGTAGATGCCCACCGACACCGCCGCCACCTGACCGAAGAGCGGCGAACGCTTGATACGCCGCGCCTTCACCAGCCTGTCCATCGACTGGACGAGCGCCACGTAGCCGCCGGTGACCGCGGCGGTGCGTGTTCCACCGTCGGCCTGGATGACGTCGCAGTCGAGGGTGACAGTGCGCTCCCCGAGCGCCTCGAGGTCCACCACCGCCCGCAGCGAGCGGCCGATGAGGCGCTGGATCTCCAGGGTTCGGCCCCCCTGGCGCCCGCGTGCCGCCTCCCGCGACGAACGTTCGCCCGTGGCCCGGGGAAGCATGCCGTACTCGGCCGTCACCCACCCGCCGCCACTGCCGCGGCGGAAGAAGGGAACCCGATCCTCGACGCTCGCGGTGCATACCACCCGCGTGTCGCCGAACTCCACCAGCACCGAGCCCTCCGCGTGTCGGATGTATCCGCAGGTGAGGCGTACGGGTCGCAGCTCGTCCTGCGCTCTGCCGCTGGGTCGCATGGGAATCGGGCGTGGAAGCTCGCTCGCGGGCGCGCAATTATACGGGGGAATCCCGTACCATTGCGCGCCCCGACCCGCAGGCACGTGCCTTGATACGCAGCATGACCGCGTTCGCTCGCGCCGAGCGCCACGCCGAGTGGGGAGGGGCGACCTGGGAGCTCCGATCCGTCAACAACCGCTACCTCGACGTCGCCACCAGGTTGCCCGAGGACCTGCGCCGCCTGGAAACGGAGGTGCGGGACCGGGTACGGGCGCGACTGCACCGGGGCAAGGTCGACTGCCATCTGTGGGTCTCCCATCGCGGCGAGGGCGGATCGGGTTTCGCGCTCGACCCGGACGTGGCGAGCCACGTGGTCCGGGCCGTCCGCGAGGTGGAGGAGCTCATGGAGGATCCGGGGCCGCTCAGCGCCATCGAGGTCCTGAGATGGCCCGGGGTCATTCGGCCGCGCGCCGTCGACCTCGAGGCGGTCGCGGACGGCGTCCTTCAATGCCTGGAAGATGCGCTCGAGGACCTGAACGCCGCGCGCCGCCGCGAGGGCGAAAAGATCGCCGCCATGCTGCAGGAACGGCTGGATGCCGTGCAGGCGCTGGTGGACGATGCCCGGGCCCGCCTTCCCGACATCGTCGCCACCGCCCGCGAGCGCCTCTCGGAGCGCCTCTCCGAGCTCGCGGTGGAGGTCGACCGCGATCGCCTCGAGCAGGAGATCGCCCTCGCCGCTCAGAAGACCGACGTGGCGGAGGAGCTGGACCGCCTGCAGGCGCACTTGGTCGAAGTGCGCCGGGTGCTCGGCAAGGGCCGCCCCGCCGGCCGGCGCCTCGATTTCCTGATGCAGGAGCTCAACCGGGAAGCCAACACCCTGGGGGCAAAGTCCATCGATACCGGAGGGACCCTGGCGAGCGGCGATCTCAAGGTGCTGATAGAGCAGATGCGAGAGCAGATCCAGAATGTCGAGTGAGGAGAGCACGGACGGTCGGGGCGAGCTCTTCGTCGTCAGCGCGCCTTCGGGAACCGGAAAGACCACTCTGGTCAAGACTCTCACCGGGCGCGACGAGAATGTCGTGATCTCCGTCTCCCACACCACCCGGCCCCGGCGCCGGGGAGAGCGCGACGGCGTCGACTACCACTTCGTCGACATCGCGTACTTCCGCAGGCTGATCGAGGAAGGGGCCTTTCTCGAGCACGCCCGGGTCTTCGGCCACCTCTACGGAACGTCGCGGGAGAGCGTGCGCCGCGAGCTGAACGCGAAGCGCGACGTGGTGCTGGAGATAGACTGGCAGGGCGCGAGGCAGATCCGGAAGCGGATCCCCGACGCGATCAGCATATTTGTAGTGCCTCCCTCGCGGGAGAGCCTTCGTGCAAGGCTGGAGACGCGTGGCCAGGACAACGAGGAGACCATAGCGGCGCGCATGCGGGGCGTGGTCTCCGAACTTTCGCGCTACGACGAGTTCGACTACCTGATCGTCAACGACTCGCTGGAACGGGCGGCAGACGATCTCGAGAGCATCGTGCGCGCGCATCGCCTCGCGAACCCGCGCCAGTCCCGGTTCCGCCGACCCCTGCTCGCCGGCCTGATGGGCGACGCCGGCCCATGACGGGGTCGCGCGCCCCGGGAGGGATGGCGAAGGCGCCGCGCCTGCCAGCCGCCCCGGGCCTCTTCGAATCTCATCCGTCGAGTCTCCCGCAACACCTGTGTCCGGGCCATGAGCCTCCTCCTCGGTACCCATCAAAGCGGACGACTGACGTGCTACGACACCGGACAGACCATTTGCTCCTGACCGGCCGCCCCACGCACTCCTTGACCCTGGGGAGGCGCCGCCCTTTGAATACGCGATCTCCGCAGGGGCATGGCCAGGTACCTCAGCAGGTAGAGCAGCGGACTGAAAATCCGCGTGTCGGTGGTTCGATTCCGCC
>CAYFYD010000284.1:0-5808 GCA_964347195.1 uncultured Ectothiorhodospiraceae bacterium | reverse complement strand
CGCCTGATTCCAGTACTTCGAACCCCGCAACTCGACTTCTGAATGGTCCTGCGTCTCTCGCCGCCCCATTGGACGGCCGCGGCGCCCGTGGCTAGGATCGTCTCCTTCCACAACTCCCCTCGCTTCGCTTGCCATGCCCAGGAACGCGTTCTATGCGCAGTCCGGCGGCGTCACCGCCGTCATCAATGCGACCGCGGCCGGCGTGATCGAGACGGCGAGGGGGAACCCCGCACGGATCGGCCGGGTGCTCGCGGGCCGGAACGGCATCCTCGGGGCGCTCACCGAGGATCTCATCGACACCAGCCAGGAGGATCCCGAAGCGGTCGCGGCGCTCCGCCACACTCCGGCCGGCGCCTTCGGATCCTGCCGCTACAAGCTCGGGGGCCTGGACGAGAACCGGGCCGAGTACGAGCGGCTCATCGACGTCTTCCGGGCGCACGACATCGGCTACTTCCTCTACAACGGAGGCGGGGACTCCGCCGACACCGCCTGGAAGGTGTCCCGGCTCGGCGCGGAAGCCGGCTACCCGCTCGTCGGCGTCGGTATCCCCAAGACCGTCGACAACGACCTGCCGGTCACCGACAACTGTCCGGGCTTCGGCTCGGTCGCCAAGTACGTCGCGGTCTCGATCCGGGAAGCGGCCTATGACGTCGCCTCGATGGCGCTGACCTCGACCAAGGTCTTCGTTCTGGAGGTCATGGGCCGCCACGCGGGATGGATCGCGGCGGCGGGCGGGCTCGCGGCCGAGCACCAGGACGACGCCCCCCAGATCATCCTCTTCCCCGAAATCCCCTTGAACGAGGAGGCCTTCCTCGCCCGGGTGAAGGAGGTGGTCGAGCGGATCGGCTACTGCGCGATCGTGGTCTCCGAGGGGCTGCGCAATCTCGACGGGCGCTTCCTCTCCGAGGCGGGCACGCGCGACGCTTTCGGCCACGCGCAGCTCGGCGGCGTCGCGCCGGTGATCGCCAACCTCGTCAAGGCGAAACACGGGTACAAGTACCACTGGGCGGTGGCCGACTACCTGCAGCGCGCCGCCCGCCACATCGCCTCCCGGGTCGATGTGGAGCAGGCCTATGCGCTCGGCCGGGCCGCGGTGGAGATGGCGCTCGCGGGCAGGAACGCCATGATGCCGGTGATCGTGCGCAAGTCCGACGAACCCTACGAATGGGAGGTGGGAGAAGCGTCGCTCGCGGAGGTGGCGAACGTCGAGAAGAAGATGCCGCGCGAGTTCATCGGCAGCGACGGGTTCTCGATCACCGGCGAGTGCCGCCGCTACCTGCGGCCCCTGATCCAGGGCGAGGACTATCCTCCCTACGAAGGCGGTCTGCCGTGCTACGTGCGTCTGCGGAACGTGGCGGTGGAGAAGAAGCTCGAGCCCTACCCCTCGGGTTGAGACGACATGGCGGCATATCCGAACTTGGCCCACGGAGTCCTTCGCCGAGGCATCGAGCGACGGGCCCGGCTTCGGCCGCTCGGGGCGGCACTGGTGTTCGCGAGCGCGTTCACGGTGTCCGCCTGCGCCCCGCCGTCCCTGCGCGATCTGATGCAGAGCGCAGGCGGTGCGGTCGAGGCCGCGGCCGCAGCCGTGATCCCTTCGCGGACGGAGCCCCCGGACCCCTTGCTCACATTTCTCGCCGAGGCGGCGGAGGGAGAGATCCGGGATCTCGACGACAGCGCAACCGGGGCCCGGCTCCGGGTGAGAGCCGGGCGCGCCTACCATGCCGCGAGCGGCCGCCTCTGCCGCCGCTACCGGAGCATGGGCGACGCGGAGACGCCGGAGGCGAAGGAGGAGGGCCTGGTATGCCGGGATGCTTCCGGACACTGGAAGCGAGCCGGTCACGTGGCCCCGGTCTCGCCCTGAGGCCAAGTGCGCGCGAACTCCGTCCCCCGGAGCGCCTTGCTCGGGGCCGCCGGCGTGCAGGTGCGGGTCATCCACGCTCTGGTCCTGCGCGAGGTCTACGTCAAGTTCGCGCGCACGCGGCTCGGCTACCTCTGGGCCTTCGTGGAGCCGGTGGCCTTTATCGCCGCTTTTGCCCTCATCCTCTCCGTCGGAGGCAGGAGCCTGCCGGCCGGGATGCCGGCGGTGCCTTTCCTGATCACCGGCATCGTCCCCTTCTTTCTGTTTCGCGAGGTGGCGACCTCGACGCTCCGGGGGGTGAGCGCCAACAAGGCGCTGCTCGTCTACCCCCAGGTGAGCGCCTTCGACGTGATGATCGCCCGCTGCGTGCTCGAGACCGCGACCAGCGTCGTCGTTTTCACGGGACTGCTCGGCGCCTTGATGGGGTTCGGAATCGAGGTCCGGATCGAGCGTCCGGTCGAGGCGTTCTGCTGGCTGATCGCGATGGGTATCATGGGCTTCGGCTTCGGGGCTGCGTGCGGGGCGCTCGAGCCGCTCTTCCCGGCGGTCGAGCGCATCGTGCCGGCGGTGTTCCTGCGCCCGCTGTTCTGGATTTCCGGCGTGTTCTTCACCTCCGGCATGTTGCCGCCGGACCTGCGGGACCTGGCGCTGATCAATCCTCTGCTGCACATCATCGAGCTCCTGCGCTCGGCCTTCTTCCACGAGTTCGAGAACCAGCACGCGGGCTACGCCTATGCGTTGTTCGCGCTCCTGATCGCGTTGTTTCTCGCCGCCCTGCTTCACCGGGCGCTGCGCCGTCATATCCTGATCGCCATGCACGCCCAGTAGCTCGGCGGGCTCCCTCCACGAGACGATGGACGAGGCGATGAACCCCTGCGACCAGCACACGGAGAGGAGATAGAGGGCGGGGATGGGGGCCGGAACGGAGCGCATGGCCGACACCTCGACTTCCGCCCTCTACCGGGAGGCGCCGGTGTCGACCGGGAGGCGAGGCCGCTGGTGGGCCGTCGTGCGCCCTTTCCTGGTCATGGTGGGGCTCCCCACCCTGTTGACCGGCTTCTACTATGGCCTGGTGGCGTCGGACGTCTTCGTTTCGGAGACCCGATACGCCATCCGCACCGGAGAGCAGGCGCCCGCCGCGGGCTTTCTCGCCAGCATGCTCGGGCCGGCCGCCACCACCCGGGCGGGTGACGATGCGAGCATCGTGCGCGACTACATCCTGGCCCGGGACATGCTCGACGAGCTGGATCGGCGTCTCGACCTGAGAGGACACTACGCGGCGGCGAGCGTGGACACCCTCTCCCGTCTTTGGCCGGACGCGACGGAGGAGGAGTTCCTCGAGTACTTTCGCGACAAAGTCGAGGTGGAGGTGGAGACGGGCACCGACATCACCGTGCTCAGGGTGAGAGCCTTCGATGCCGAGACCGCGCAAGAGATCGCAGATGCGATCATCGAATTGAGCGAGCGTCTGGTGAACGGGATATCGGAGCGGATTACCGACGACACCCTTCGCTTCGCCCGTCGAGATCTCGGCCAGGCGGAAGCCCTGGTCCGGGAGGCGAACGAGGCGATCACACGTTTCCGGAGCGAGAGCCGCTCGATAGACCCGGGAGAGGAGACCTCGGCAGTGCTGAGCATCGTCACCGCCCTCGAAGGCCAGCTTGCCGAAGCAAGGGCGGAGCTGCTGGAGACGGAAAGCATCATGCACTCGGACAGCGTTCAGGTGAAGACTCTGAAGAACCGCGTCGCCGCGCTGAACCAGCAAGTCGAGAGCGAGCGTGCCCGGCTCGCGAGCGAGGGCGGGTCCGATCTCGCCCGCCTGATCGACGGCTACGCTCCCCTGCTGCTGGAGCAGGAGCTCGCCCAGCACCGCTATTCCTCCGCGCTCGCTTCTCTGGAGGTGGCGAGAGCGGACGCCCAGCGCAAGCAGCGCTACCTGATCCCCTTCGTCAAGCCGGCGCTGCCGGACGAGGCGATAGAGCCGGAGCGCTTCATGAATACGCTGATTGTCTTCTTCGCCGCAAGTCTGGTATACGGGATCGGTGCCTTGATGGTGGCAGCGATCCACGACCACATGGGGCTATGAAACTGCTGATACATTCAAAACGAATCTTCCTCGCGCTCGTCCTGGCCGCGGCGGGGGCTTCCACCGCGGTATCGGCGGCCGATTCCGGCGCCGAGTCCCGGTCGCGCGGAACGAGAGCAGCCACGAGCGCCGGGACGCCGGCGGGAGCGGAGCGGGGGATCCGCCCCTTCGGAGAGAAGCTCTTCACGGGTGGGTTCCAGCGGGAACGCGAGGATGGATTGAATCCCGACTATCTGGTGAGGCCGGGGGACCACATTACGCTTCGGATGTGGGGGGCGGTCGATTATGCCGACATCGTCGTCGTCGACGCACAAGGGAACATCTTCGTCCCCGACATCGGCCCGATCCGGGTGGAGGGCACTCGAAACGCCGACCTGGCCGCCAGGATAAGGAGTGCGGTAGGGACCGTCTTCACCCAGAACGTCAACGTGTACACGAACCTCGAAGGCACCAGCCCGGTGGTCGTCTATGTCACCGGCTACGTGAAGGCCCCCGGCAGCTATGCCGGCGTGTCCTCGGACTCTCTTCTCTACTACCTGAGCCGCGCCGGGGGGGTCGACCCGAGGCAGGGCAGCTATCGCAGCGTGACGGTAAAGAGGGGAGGCGAGGTCCTCGAGGACATCGATCTCTATGGTTTTCTTCTCGAAGGTTCTCTTGCGCGCCTGCAGTTCACGGACGGCGACACCATCGTCGTCAGACCCCGCGGCGACACGGTCGAGGTTGGCGGCGACGTGCGAAACGCGCACCGGTTCGAGATGCCGGGAGGCAGTGCAACGGGCCGGCACATCGCCCGTCTGGCGAGACCCGAAGCCGGCGTTTCACATGTTTCCCTGCACGGCTACCGAATGGGAGCTCCCTACTCGGTCTACCTTGCGCTCCCGGACTTTCTGTCGCACCCGGTTCGCGACGGCGATCGGATCGAGTTTCACATCGACCGGCCCCGGCCCACGATCATGGTGAGCGTGCAGGAGAGTCACCTGGGTCCGTCTCGCTTCGCCGTCGACCAGGGGACGACCCTGTTCACGCTGCTGAACAACGTCGAAGTCAAACCGGAGCTTGCCGACACCGGCTCCATCTACCTGAAGCGAAAGAGTGTGAAGCGCAGGCAGAGGCTGGCGCTCGATGACAGTCTGAGGAGGCTGGAGACCACCGTGCTCGGCGCAACATCGCAGACCGATGCCGAATCCGCAATCAGGGTCCAGGAAGCGGAGCTGATCGCGAAGTTCGTCGAGAGGGCACGACAGGTCGAGCCCGATGGAATTCTGGTGGTGACGCAGAACGGAGAGATCGCCGACCTGCGCCTGCAGCCGGAGGACGTGGTGGTCATTCCGGAGCACTCGCGGGTGGTGCTGGTGAGCGGAGAAGTGATGGCCCCGCAGGCGCTGGTGCACGTGCCCGGAGACGCCCCCGAGGACTACGTGGCCCGAGTGGGCGGATACACCGATCGGGCGGACGAGCGCAGGCTCGTGATCAGGCGGCGCAACGGCGAGGTCGTGCAGGGGGACTTGACGGAGGGGCGAAGGGCGATCGAGATCCGGGAGGGCGACGAGCTCGTGGTCTTCCCCAAGGTGCCGGTCAAGAATCTCCAGGTCGCGGCCACGATCTCCCAGATCCTCTTCCGGCTCGCCGCCATCACCTCGACGGTGCTCAGGTTGGATTAGCGGGACCGAGGGTCAGCGTGCCGGCCACGCTATCCACCGAACACAGCGCCGCCAGGTCCATCGCCACACGCCTCCGAGTGTCAGCGCCCTCCCTCCCCGCCGGATCCCGATGGCCGGAGCGTTCACACGGGCGACGGCGAAAGACGCGAAGGCGCGGTCTTCGTCCGCCAGTCCCTGGAGAACGGGGGTGAGAGCACGAGCCT
>CAYFYD010000283.1:0-5848 GCA_964347195.1 uncultured Ectothiorhodospiraceae bacterium | reverse complement strand
TGAGGTCGGCCTTGGAGACCCCGAGGGCGAGGACAGTGGAGCTGGCGATATAGATCGAGGAGTAGGTGCCGACGACGACCCCGACGATCAACGCGGTCGAGAACCCGCGGATGAGCTCCCCTCCGAAGACAAACAGCGCGGTCAGCACCAGCAGGGTCGTGAGCGAGGTCATGAGGGTACGGGAAAGGGTCTGGTTGAGCGATCGGTTGATGATCTCGAGCGGAGTACCCCGGCGTACCCGCCGGAAGTTCTCCCGGATGCGGTCGAAGACCACGATGGTGTCGTTCAGCGAGTAACCGATGACCGCGAGGATGGCCGCAAGCACGGTGAGGTCGAAGTCCAGGCCGAGCACCGAGAAGAAGCCGAGCACCAGCAGCACATCGTGGAACAGGGCCGCCACCGAGCCGATGGAGAAGCGCCACTCGAAACGCAGCAGCACGTAGATGAAGATGGCCCCGAGGGCGATGAGCATGGCGAGGCCACCCTGCTCGGTCAGCTCCTCTCCGACCTGCGGCCCCACGAACTCGATGCGGCGCAACTGCGTGCGACCTCCGCCCGCCTGGTCGAGGACTCTGCGCACCTCGTCGCTCAGCTCCGCCTTGCTCAGCTCGTCGCGCGGCGGCAGGCGCACCAGCACGTCGCGGGTGGTGCCGAAGTGCTGAACCACCGCATCGTCGAACCCCTCGACGGTGAGCGCCGTGCGCAGCGTGTCGAGCTCCGCGCTCTCGGGGTAGGCCACCTCCACCAGCGTGCCGCCGGTGAAATCGATCCCGAAGTCGAGGCCGCGAAAGGCGAGAGACGCGAACGTGACGAGCAGCAACGCGGCGGAGACGACGAGCGCGGGCCGCCGCCGCCCCATGAAATCGAAGCGGGTCTCCCGGATCAGGCTGCGCATCGGAGCACTCGTCCTCAGATGGACAGGCGGGCAACCCGCTTGCCGCCGTAGATGAGGTTGATCACCGCGCGGGTGCCGAGAATCGCGGTGAACATCGAGGTCGCGATGCCGATCGACAGGGTGACCGCGAAGCCCTTGATCGGCCCGGTGCCGAAGCCGAAGAGCACCAGCGCCGCGATGAGGGTGGTGATGTTGGCGTCGGCGATGGTCGAGAAGGCTTTCTGATAGCCGGCGTGGATGGCGGCCTGCGGGGTGTTGCCGACCCGGAGCTCCTCGCGGATGCGCTCGAAGATGAGGACATTGGCGTCCACCGCCATGCCGGTGGTGAGGACGATGCCGGCGATTCCCGGCAGGGTGAGGGTGGCCGGCCAGCCGCTCGAGTTGAACAGGGAGAGGACCCCCACGATGAGGACCAAGTTGAAGGTGAGGGCGAGGTCCGCGACGAGCCCGAAGGTCCGGTAGTAGAACGCCATGAACACCAGCACCAGGGCGAACCCGATGAGCACGGAGCGGAAGCCCTGGTCGATGTTGTCCTGGCCGAGGCTCGGCCCCACCGTGCGTTCCTCCACGATCTCGATGGGGGCGGCGAGGGCTCCCGCCCGCAGGAGAAGGGCCAGGTTGCGCGCCTCCTCGGTGTTGTCGAGCCCGCTGATCTGAAAACGCTTCCCGAGCTGATCCCGGATCACGGCGACGTTGATCACCTCCTCGTCGGTCCAGCTCGTCTTCACTCTCTCGCCGTCGACGACGCGGGTCTCGGACTTCTTCTCGATGAAGACCACCGCCATCGGCCGCCCGATCTTGTCGCGGGTGCGCTGCGAGAAGAGGCGCGCCCCCTTGCCGTCCAGGGTGATGAACACCGCCGGGGATCCGGTCTGGCTCTCGATGCCCGAGGCGGCGTCGATGATGTACTCGCCCGTGAGCATCAGGTTCTTCTTCAGCAGGATGGGCCGGCCGTCGCGTTCCCGGTAGAGCTTGGAAGTGGCGGGCACCCGGCCGTCGAGCGCCTCCTGCACCGAATTCTGGTCGTCGACCATGCGGAACTCGAGGGTGGCGGTGCCCCCCAGGATCTCCTTGGCCCGGGTGGTGTCCTGCACGCCGGGGAGCTGCACCACGATGCGGTTCTCGCCCTGCTGCTGCACCAGGGGCTCGGCCACCCCCAGCTCGTTCACCCGGTTGCGCAGCGTGGTGATGTTCTGCTGCAGCGCGAAGCGCTTGATGTCGGCGGACGCGGTCTCGCTGAGCCGGCCTCGCAGTCCCGGATCGCCGCCCACCTCGACCGCTTCGAGAAGCAGATCGGGCAGGGTGCGCCCGATGAGCGCCTCGCCCGCGTCGCGCTCCGCCGCGTCCCGGAAGCGCACCGTGAGCCCGCCGTCCTGGCGCTGCGTGATGCCCCGGTGGCGGATCCGCTCCTCGCGCAGCAGCGCGCGCACGTCGCCGGCGTGGCGGAGCTCCGCCTGGCGCACCGCGGCGTCCATGTCCACCTCCATCAGGAAGTGCACGCCGCCGCGGAGATCGAGGCCGAGCGACATCGGCAGGGTGCCGAGCGCCTCCATCCACCGGGGAGTGGCGGGGGCGAGGTTGAGGGCGACCACGAATCGGCGCCGATCGAGGGCGTCGCGCAGCTCCTCCTTCACCCGGAGCTGGGTCTCCTCCGCCTCGAAACGCAGGAGAAGACGGCGTTCGTCGCGTTCCACGCGCAGCGGCTCGAGGTGCAGTCGCGCGAGCTCCTCGCGTACCCGGCTCTCGAGCTCCGCATCGATGGGGGCGCCACGGGCGGCCGAGATCTGCACCGCGGGGTGCTCGCCGTAGAGGTTGGGCAGGGCGTAGAAGCTCCCCAGCGCCAGGACGAAGACGACGAGGAGGTGCTTCCAGAGCGGGTACTGGTTGATCACGGGGCGCCGGCCCTCCGGAGAAGAGCGAAGACCAAGCCGGCCCTCAACTCATGCCGACTTGATGGTGCCCTTGGGCATCAGCGTGGCGACCGACGAGCGCTGGATGTGCACCTCGGTGCCGCGGGAGATCTCCACCGTGATGAAGCTGTCGCCGATCTCCGTGATCTTGCCGAGCAGGCCGCCGTTGGTGACCACCTCGTCCCCCTTGGCGAGCGCCGCGACCATCTTGCGGTGCTCCTTGGCCCGCTTCTGCTGGGGCCGGATGAGCAGGAAGTAGAAGGCGGCGAAGATGAGGACGATGAAGAGGAGGTCGAAGGGCACTCCTCCCCCGGAAGGAGCTCCCTGGGCGTAGGCGTCGGAAATGATCGGTCCCATGGCGATAGCAGACTGGAAGGCCCGAAAAAGGCGCGCGGATTATGCCACCTGGAGTCCGGGCGCGCGAGCGCCGGCGGGAGGCGGCCAGGGCCATTTCATGCTGGCGCGGACGGCGTTGGTGACCCCAGCGTAGCGCCCTCATTCGTCCTGCTCACCCCTCGGTTGCAGGCTTTCCGCTTCGCCGAGCGCCCCGAATCGTCCACTGGCGCCCTCCCGCCGGCCCCGAGGCACAGGTCGAGACGCAGTATGAAACAACCCTGGAGAGGCGGCGCCCGCGGCCCGCGCGCCGGGCTTCACGCCGAATCCCGGGGCTCCGCTCGGAGCCGGCGCGCCAGGGATTCGAGGGTGCCCGCCCGGATCGCCTCCCGGAGGCGGCGCATCAGGGACTGGTAGTAGTACAGGTTGTGGATGGAGTTGAGGCGGGCGCCCAGGATCTCGCCGCAGCGGTCCAGGTGGTGGAGATAGGCCCGGGAGTAGCTCCGGCACGTGTAGCAGGCGCAGTCCGGATCGAGCGGCTCGGGGTCGCTACGGTAGCGGCGCTTGCGGATCCGAAGCACTCCGCCCGACACGAAGAGGTGACCGTTGCGCGCATTGCGGGTCGGCATCACGCAGTCGAAGAGATCGATGCCGCGGCACACCGACTCCACGATGTCGATGGGCCGCCCGACCCCCATGAGGTAGCGGGGGCGGTCCCGGGGCATGGCCGGCACCGCGTGCTCCAGCACCGCGAGGCGCTCGGACTCCGGCTCCCCCACCGCGAGACCGCCGAGCGCGTAGCCGTCGAAGCCGATCTCGAGCAACGCTTCGAGCGAGGCGTCTCGAAGGGCCGGATAGACTCCCCCCTGGCTGATGCCGAAGAGCGCATTGCCGTTGCCGGCATGGGCCCGGCGGCTGCGGGCCGCCCACCGCATGCTGCGCTCCATCGACGCTCTCGCGGTGGCCTCCGTCGCCGGCCAGGGAGGGCATTCGTCGAAGGCCATCACGATGTCCGAACCGAGCGCGGCCTGGATCCGCATCGAGCGTTCGGGGTCGAGGAAGAGCCGGGCGCCGTCGAGGGGCGAGCTGAACTCCACCCCGTGCTCGCTCACCTTGCGGCGCCCTCGCAGACTGAACACCTGAAAGCCGCCGGAGTCGGTGAGCAACGGCCCGTCCCAGTGCATGAAGGCGTGCAGCCCGCCGAGCCGGGAGACCTGCTCGGCGCCGGGGCGGATCGACAGGTGGAAAGTGTTGGCGACGAGGAGCTGGGTGCCGATGCTGCGCAGCTCCTCGGGCGTCATCGCCTTGACGGTGCCGTAGGTCCCCACCGGCATGAACGCCGGCGTGTCCACCGTCCCGCGGGCGAGGCGGAGCCGGGCGGCGCGGGCCGCTCCGTCTCTCGCGAGCACCTCGAAGCGCGGCGCCGCGCGCCCCTCCGGGCCGTCGCTCATTGCGCTCGGCGAGCGGCCGTGCTTCGTCCGTGCATGACGAGCATGGCGTCGCCGTAGCTGTAGAAGCGGTAGGCGGAGCGCACCGCGTGGCGGTAGGCGGCGAGCACCCGCCGGGTGCCGCCGAAAGCGCATACCAGCATCAGGAGGCTGGACCGGGGCAGGTGGAAGTTGGTGAGGAGGCCCTGCACGGTGCGGAAGACGAAGCCCGGCTGGATGAAGAGGTCCGTATCGCCCTCGTAGGGGCGCAGCCGACCCGACAGGGAGGCCGTCTCCAGGGCGCGCACGCTGGTCGTGCCCACCGCCACGACCCGCCCTCCCCGCGCCCGGGCCGCCGCCACCGCGTCGCACAGCGCCCGCGGCACGCGCACGCGCTCGGGATGGAGGCGCTGCCCCTGCGTCACCTCTCCGCGCAGGGGGCGGAAAGTGCCGGCGGCCACGTGGAGGGTGAGGCGGGCGGTCTCGATGCCGGCCGCGGCGAGCGCTCCGAACACCTCCTCGTCGAAGTGCAGCCCCGCGGTCGGCGCCGCCACCGCACCCGGATGGGCGGCGTACACGGTCTGGTAGCGCTTGGCGTCGACCGCCCGTACCTCCCGCTTGATGTAAGGAGGCAGGGGCAAGTGTCCGTGTCCCGCCATCAGAGCATCGAAGTCGTCACCGTCGACGAGCTCGCGCCGGGCGAGGTCTTCCTTCCACTCGACGATCCGCGCGCGGTAACCGCCGGCGAAGACGATGCAGGTCCCCGCGCGCGGTCGCCGGCTCGCCCGCAGCATCGCCGTAGCGCAGCGCGGGCCGAGGCCCCGCTCCACCAGCACCTCCACCCGCCCGCCGCTCTCCTTGCGCCCGAAGAGCCGCGCGGGCAGCACCCGGGTATCGTTCAGGACCAGCAGATCGCCGCGCCTGAGCCGCCCCGGCAGCTCCCGGAACCCGCCGTCGCGCAGCGCCCCGGTATCCGCGTCGAGCTCGAGCAGGCGCGACGAAGCCCGATCCGCGACCGGCATCTGCGCGATCAGGGACGCCGGCAGCTCGTAGTCGAAGTCGGAGAGGCGCATCCGCGCCATCCTAGTCCATCTTTGGCTCGTGCCCCCCCAACCGGAACTCACGACACACGGGGGTCGGGCTCCGCTCGCCTCCGTTCAGCCGATGACCGTGCCGGGGTGGCCGCAGAAGGTGACGGCGACCGCCACGTCACGCTCCTGCGGGTGCTCGCAGGACCATTCAGAAGTCGAGTTGCGGGGTTCGAAGTACTGGAATCAGGCGAT
>CAYFYD010000282.1:0-5858 GCA_964347195.1 uncultured Ectothiorhodospiraceae bacterium | reverse complement strand
GTTGACCGGGAGGGATTCCCGCTTTCGCGGGAATGACGGGAGGGGGCGCGGGAATGGCGGGCAATGTACGGGACGCCACTCCTCGTCATTCCCGCCCCCGATCGGGGTCGAGGGCAAGCTTGCGCGGGAATGGCGGGAGGGGGCGCGGGAACCCATCGCCTGGTCCCGGCGTTTCGAACCCCGAAACCCGAGCTCGATATTGCCCGCCGGAATCTCGACCCCGGCTCGGGGAACGCACCGGCGCGCCTCCCAGGGCCATTACACGCGGGCTGAGCATCCGCTCCGGAGGGACCGGAGTGCTCTCGTCAGTGCCGTCACGGCAGTCTGTGGGCTGCGTGGAAGCCTCCAGTGGGCCGGATCTCGTTCGGGGCTCGCCATCCGGGCTACTGAATCCGGTCCGGAAGCGTAGCGTGGAATGACCGTGGCGCGCCTCTCGTCGGGTGTAGACTCCGAACAGGTATCAGTGGCTCACGGCCTGCCGACTCCCCCGGAGGCGTATCGTCATGAAGGATCGGACCACGATGCATACCGGTCCTCTTGGCTCCACCATTCACGTGCTGCGCGCCGACGGGGATACGGTGGCCGCGCTCGCGACCGTGGACTGGAACCGCCACTTCCGCCGGGTCTGTCTGGATCCGGTACGTGGAGTCGTCACCCTGATGTCGCCCTCGCGTCTCCACGAAGACCTGACCGGGATCTTCGACGACATCGTGGACGCCGCGGGCAGCGCGCTCGCCGGCGCGGCGAGCAAGCTCCGCAGCCTCCGTCTTCGCGGCCGGGATGGAGCCCGACTGCACGTTCTATGTCGGCGAGCGCGCCCGAGGCTACTATGCGGCGTGCGACCAAGGAGCCGCCGCCGCCGACGCTTTCATCGAACGCATTGCGCCCGACCTGGTGGTGGAGGTCGAGGTCACGAGCGCGGACGAAGGGAAGGCCGAACGCTACGCCGAGATGGGGGTTCGGGAGCTGTGGCGCCTGCACGGCAGCCGGGATTCGAGAGAGTTGCGGGCGGACTTCCTCGCCTTGCGGCCCGGGAGCGCGCCGCGACGGCTCGACGCCTCCGAAGTGCTGGCGGGGTTGACGCCGGGCGACGTGTGCGAAGCGGTGGAAGGGGTGCGGGCCGGCCGGACGCGTGACGAGCGCACGGAGGCGGTGACCCGGATCGTGCGCCGGCGGCAGTGCGCCAGCGTCCGCGTCCGAGAGGAGGAGGAGTCGTACTCCGCGCCTCTGCCGCCTGCGAGTGAAGGTCGTCTATCCTGACCTGCACTCCGACGTGCGCCCGGAAGCGGATGCCCGATACGAAGACCGGATCTCCCGCCCGGCGTTTCTGTCCGGACCCGATCGGGTCGCCTCGCCCGCCGCTCAGCGAAGCCCTGCCCCTGCCGTTCGGCGAACCGGGAGGGTACGCAGTCGCAAACGCCGGAACATGGCTCGGCAAGTGATGACGAGCGAGCAAAACGGTACCTGGTTACGCGCCATCCTCCGCCCGGCTGCGGATCCGCCAAGGGATCGAGTGCGGAAGCCCGCCGGCGAGCACGAGAGGACCCGCCCGCCCGCCGGAGGGGTCGCAGTGTCCCGGCTGAGCTCGGGGATGCGCGGCCCGGCGGTCGAAAGCTGAGCTTCGTGCGTAATCAGGAAACGGTATCACCAAGCTGTCGGTACCGGGGTACGCTGGTCGTGCTCGCTTACCTGACGTGGAGTCGACGATGTCCCACACCGACACCTTCCTCGCCAACAACGCCGCCTACGCCGGCGCTTTCGACAAGGGAGACCTGCCCAGTCCTCCCGGCAAGCGAACGGCGGTCGTCGCCTGCATGGACGCGCGGATCGAGACCGGGCGCCTGCTGGGACTGAAGGAAGGCGATGCCCACGTGATCCGGAACGCGGGCGGCGTGGTGACCGACGATGTGCTGCGTTCGCTCGTGATCTCCCAACGGCTGCTGGGTACGATCGAGATCGTCCTCATCCACCACACCGAGTGCGGTATGGCGACCTTCCGGGACGATGAGGTGAAGGACCGGATCGAAGAGGAGACCGGCCTGCGTCCCTCATTCGCCCTGGAAGCGTTCTCCGACGTCGAGGAAGACGTTCGCCAGTCCATACGACGCATCAGGAACTGCCCCTTCATTCCGGTGAAGGACCAGATCCGGGGCTTCGTCTACGACGTGAAGACGGGACTCCTGAACGAAGTGCACTGAATACACACCTCCCGTCATTCCCGCGCAGGCGGGAATCCACGCATCGCAACCGCCACGCCGCACGGCCAGGCGGTGTCATTCCCGCGCAGGCGGGAATCCACGTGCATATGCCCGGACCGAACACGGATGCGCGCCGCGGGCGGGGGAGGTTCGGGGCGATCCGACGTTCAGCAGCGCCGCGCCGCGTCCGTGAAGAAGGCGCGAAGCCGTTCGGGGTCGATGGCCCGGCAGGTGCGGCCCGGGGGGCGCAGCGTGGTCATGTCCTCGGCCGCGAGCATGGCGTTCACCACCGCCTCCTCGATGGCCTCGACCGCGGCGAGATAGACGGGATCGAAGCACTCGTCGTTGATCGTCTCCAGCGTGCGGCGCGGGCCGGCGAGCTGCGGGAGGGGGCCGCGGTTGGCGGTGCTGAAGGCGAGGAAGATGTCGCCGGAGTTGTTGCCGCCCGGAGTGCCGCCGCGGCCGATGCCGATCGCGGCGCGCTTGGCGAGACGCCGGAGTTGGTGCGGCGCCATCGGCAGGTCGGTGCCGATGACCGCGATGATCGAGCCCTGCTCCGCGCCGAGGAGCCGGTCTTCGCGCATCGCCTCCCCGACCCGTTTCCCCAGGATCGTGAGCCAGGGCCGCAGCCCGTGGTTCGCCTGCACCAGGGCGCCGGCGTGGAAAGGGGAGCCGTCGATGGAGAGCCGGCGCGAGGCGGTGCCGGTGCCGCCCTTGAACTCGTAGGTGATCATGCCGGTGCCGCCGCCCACGTTGCCTTCCGCCACCGGACCCGGCGCGGCCGCGTCCAGGGCCGCGAGCGCGTCCGCCTCGCCGAGGTGCTGGCCGTTGATGTCGTTGAGCACGCCGTCGTAGGTCTCGGCCACCACCGGCATCGCCCAGAGGTGCTCCCGCTCCCAGGCGGAGGCGTAGGTGCGGATCATCCAGCGCGTCGCGGCGTGATGCACGATGCCCACGCTGTGGGTGTTCGTGATGCACACCGGTCCGACGAAGTAGCCGCCGTCGTGGATCCAGTGGGTGCCGGTCATCTCGCCGTTGCCGTTGAGGGCGTACATTCCGGCCCACACCGGCTGCGGCTCCGGGTGGCGGCCGAGCGGCAGGATCGCGGTCACCCCCGTGCGGACCGGCCCCCGGCCCGGAACCAGGGGGCCGTCGCCCTCGATCCGGGTGCGAAAGCCGACCTCGACTCCGGCCACGTCGGTGATGGCGTTGTGTGGTCCCGTCTCTCCGGGGAAGGGCAGCCCGATGTCACGTCCGCGCGCTCCGGTCACGTTGCGTTCCTCCCTCTCAGTCCCGCCGCCGCAGGTACAGGCCCAGCGAGGCCACGACGAGCGAGAACACCAGCATCAGGGTCGCGATGGCGTTGATCTCGGGCTTCACGCCGCGGCGCAGCATGCCGTAGATGAACAGGGGCAGGGTCGTGGAATCGACTCCCGCGATGAAATAGGTGATCACCAGATCGTCCATCGAGATGATGAAGGCGAGCAGCGCGCCGCCCACGACCCCGGGAAGGATCTGGGGCAGCGTGATCCGGCGAAAGGTGGTCCACTCGTTGGCGCCGAGGTCCGCCGATGCCTGCTCCAGCGTGTCGTCCATGCCCGCGAGCCGCGCGCTGACCACCACGAAGACGTAGGAGATCAGAAAGGTGCAGTGCCCGACGATGATCGAGACGAGGCCGAGGGAGACGCCGAAGTTCACGAAGAACACGAGGAGCGCAATGCCGAGCACGATGTCCGGCATCACCATCGGCATGTAGAGGATCCCCTGGTAGAAGCGCTGCGCCCGGAAGCGGTAGCGGTAGAGCGCGAGCGCGGTCATCGTGCCGAGCACCGTCGAGACGATGGTAGTGGCGGCGGCAACGGTGAGGCTGTTCCCGACCGCCGCGAGGAGCTGGTCCGTCGACTCCACGTAGAGCGTCTGCTCGTTGAGCTCCGTCGGGTGCCCGAAGATCGACCAGTACCAGTCGAAGGTGAAGCCGCTCCAGATCATCATGTTGATGGGGTTGGAGTTGAACGAGAACGCCACCACGACCAGGATCGGGGCGTAGACGAAGAACAGGAACAGGAGGCCCCAGGCGCCGAGAAGGCGCCAGGACCACGAAGCGCGCCGGCGCATCAGGTCCGCTCCCCGTTGCGCCCGAGCCGGGACAGGTAGAAGAGGATCAGGGCGAACATCACCGCCATGATCATCACCGAGAGGGCCGACCCGAAGGGCCAGTTGCGCGCGGAGAGGAACTGCTGCTCGACCAGGTTCCCGATCATCAGGACCCTCGCCCCTCCCAGGATGTCCGGCACGATGAAGTTGCCGAGGCTCGGGATGAACACCAGCACCGCGCCCGCCGCGATGCCGGGCAGCGTCAGGGGCAGCGTCACGCGGAAGAAGGTCTGCAAGGGGCTGCCGCCGAGGTCGGACGAGGCCTCGAGCAGCGAGCGGTCGAGCTTCTCCACGCTCGCGTAGACGGGCAGGAACATGAAGGGCAGGAGGACGTAGGCCATCCCGATCAGCACCGCCGTCTCGGTGAAGATGATGTCGATGGGCTCGGAGATGAGGCCGAGGCCGAGCAGGGTCGAGTTGAGGAATCCGCTCGGGCGGAGGATCAGGACCCAGGCGAAGAGGCGCACGACGAGACTGACGAAGAAGGGGAGCGCGATGATGAACACCACGACGTTGCGCCAGCGCACGGAGAGCCGGCTGACCCAGAGCGCCGCCGGATAGCAGATGAGGAGGGTGATCGCGACGTTGGTGAGGGCGAGGCGCGCGGAGCGGAGGAATATGCGGATGTAGACGGGGTCGAAGTCTTCCCATTCACCGTCGGCCCAGCCGAGGATCCGGCCGTAGTTCCAGTGGTAGAAGCGCCACTCCACCCCGCCGTAGAGGCCCGGCTCGAGGAGGCTGTAGAGCGCCATGACCGCGAGCGGACCGAGGAAGCACACCCCCAGGAACAGGGTGGTCGGCCCGAGCAGGAGGGCGAGGCGGAGGGTCTCGCCGGCGCGCCTGACCGCACCGCCCAACGAGAAGCGCGCTCCGGACGCCATCGCGTTACCCCGGGATGAGGTGGGGGCGGTCCCGGCGCCAGGCGAGACGCAGGGTCTCACCCGGTGCGACGGGCGCGAAGGCCTCTTCCGCCGCCCCGGCCGGCGCCGCGGTCACGCTCGTCCCGTTCGCGAAACGGCACACGAATCGGCGTGTCGAGCCGAGGAATATGGACTGCTCCAGGCAGGCTTCGAGCACCCCGAGCTCCGGTCCGGGCCGTTCGGGTGCGAGCTCGAGCTGTTCCGGGCGCAGGAGCAGTGTCGCGGCCTGCCCGGGGACCGCCCCGGGCGCGAGCGCGAGGCGGAGCCCGTCGCGGGTGACGAGCACCGGGTCGGCCGCCGAGCCCCGCACCTCTCCACTGAAGAGCGTCCCGTCGCCGATGAACTCGGCCACGAAGCGGGTCGCCGGGTGGTGATACAGGCTCTCGGGCGTGCCCGCCTGCTCGATCCGACCCTGGTTGAGCACCACCACCCGGTCGGACATCGTGAGCGCTTCTTCCTGGTCGTGGGTGACGAAGAGGAAGCAGATGCCGACGTCGTGCTGCAGCGACTTGAGCTAGAGCTTCATCGACTGGCGCAGATTGCCGTAGATTACGGAGAGCGGCTAGTCTAGCAGAATCAGCTACGG
>CAYFYD010000281.1:0-5859 GCA_964347195.1 uncultured Ectothiorhodospiraceae bacterium | reverse complement strand
GCAACTCTGAACGCCGCCTGAGTTACACACTACCTTTTATGCAACAATCGGGTAGTGTGAGGGAGTACCTTCGCCGAGCAGGGGGGTCCCGGCGTCTAC
Organism: uncultured Ectothiorhodospiraceae bacterium; assembly: GCA_964347195.1. Classification (GTDB taxonomy): domain Bacteria; phylum Pseudomonadota; class Gammaproteobacteria; order HK1; family HK1; genus JAJEAD01. The sequence continues at coordinate 5,760 of CAYFYD010000281.1, read as the reverse complement.
GGCGGGGAGTGGAGATGCGGCTCGGTCCAAGCGCCCTTTGCGGGATACCCGCTCGTGGCCTCGGATTTCCCCCGCCGCGTCCCGCGCCGCTCCCTCCGACGAGTCGAGTTTCCCTATAATCCGGCCCGGGAATCACGGCTTGCGGGGTGGCAGGGTGAGCGGAGACGGCCAGCATCCTCTCGGGGTGCCCGGCGGCGGCGGCGCAGGGGCCGCCGGGGCGTGCTCCGGGACGGAGCGCTCGGGCGTCAACGCGCTCGATCGGTGGCTGGCCCGCCGGATCGTGCAGGAGGCGGGAAGCCCCCCGGTGCGCTTCGCCCTGTGGGACGGCGAGGACCTGTGGTCGCCCGGCCCGGACGCCGCCGGCCGGATCCTCTTCCGCGACCGGGGCGCGCTGTGGGCCGTCGTGCGCTCGCCGGAGCTCGGGTTCGGCGACTGCTACAGCGCGGGCCGGATCGAGATCGAGGGAGACTTGGTCGAGGTGCTGTACCGGGCCTATCGCGCCATGGACGCCAAGGCGAGCTCCTCGTTCAAGAAGTCCCTCTTCGGCCGCCTGCCGCGGGCGGGCAGGAACACCCTCGGCGGCTCGCGCAAGCACGTCCACCACCACTACGACCTGGGCAACGACTTCTACCGGCTGTGGCTCGACGAGCGCATGGTGTACACCTGTGCCTACTACGAGAACGCCGAGACGACGCTGGAGCAGGCCCAGGAGGCGAAGATGCACCACGTGTGCCGCAAGGTGCGCCTCGAACCCGGCCAGCGGGTGGTGGAAGCGGGCTGCGGCTGGGGATCGCTGGCCTTGCACATGGCGCGGCACTACGGGGTGCGGGTGCGCGCCTTCAACATATCGCACGAGCAGGTCGCCTACGCCCGGGAGCGGGCCCGGCGTTCCGGGCTGGACTCCCAGGTGGAGTTCATCGAGGACGACTACCGCAACATCCGCGGGAAGTACGACGCCTTCGTGTCGGTGGGCATGCTGGAGCACGTCGGACCCGACCACTACGAGACACTGGGCGACGTGGTCGCGAGGAGTCTGAAAGAGGACGGGCTGGGGATCGTGCACAGCGTCGGGCGCAGCCGTCCCTCCGCCGTCAACGCCTGGCTCGAGCAGCGCATCTTCCCCGGGAGCTATCCGCCGAGTCTGCGCGAGATGATGGCGATCTTCGAGGCGAACCAGCTCTCGATCATCGACATCGAGAACCTCCGCCTGCACTACGCCAGGACCCTGATGGAGTGGCTCGAGCGCTTCGACGCCCACGTCGACACCGTGCGCATGTGGTACGACGACGCCTTCGTGCGCGCGTGGCGCCTCTATCTCGGCGGCTGCGCAGCGGCCTTCCTGTCGAGCAGCATCCAGCTCTTCCAGGTGGTCTTCACCCACCGCTGCCACAACCGCATCGCGCACACCCGGGGGCATATCTACCGCCCGGACGCGAACGGCGCGGACTGGGGCTTCGGGTGAACGGCGTCGTGCACTACGACGCGATCGTGGTCGGCGGCGGCCCTGCCGGCTCCTCGGCCGCGGCCCGGCTCGTGCAGGGCGGGGCGAAGGTGGCGGTCCTCGATCGGGAGGAGTTTCCGCGTACCAAGCTCTGCGCGGGGTGGGTCACACCGGAGGCGATGGCGGACCTCGCGCTCGACCCCGCCGACTATCCCCGCCGCTTCATCACCTTCGAGCAGATCGTGGCCCATATCAAGGGGCTCCGCTTCAAGCTCAGCACCCCCCAGCACTCGATCCGCCGCTACGAGTTCGATGACTTTCTCCTCGAGCGCAGCGGGGCGGAGGTCCACCGGCGCAACGTGAAGAACATCCGCCGGGAGAACGGCCACTACGTGGTCGGCGAGGAATTCCGTTGCGACTACCTCGTCGGGGCCGGAGGCACCCGCTGTCCGGTCTACCGGAGCTTCTTCCGCGAGCGCAACCCGCGGGCGAAGGAGCTCCAGGCCACCACCTACGAGCACGAGCTCCCCTACGAATGGGAGGACCCGCGCTGCCACCTGTGGTTCTTCGACAAGGGTCTGCCGGGCTACGCCTGGTACGTGCCGAAGGAGAAGGGCTACCTGAACTGCGGCATCGGCGGAATGGCCGAGAAGCTCAAGGCCCGCGGCGCGGACATCAAGACCCACTGGCGCCACTTCACCGGCGTCCTGCGCAGCAAGGGCTTCGTGGTGGGGGCGGACTACGCACCCCGCGGCTACAGCTACTACCTGCGCGGCGACGTGGACGTGGTGCGGGTCGACAACGCCTTCATCACCGGAGACGCGGCGGGCCTCGCGACCCGCGACCTCTGCGAGGGCATCGGCCCCGCCATCCGCAGCGGACAGCGCGCGGCGGAGACCATCCTCACCGGAGCCGAGTACCGTCTCGACGACCTCTCCCCCTTCAGCTCCGACCACGCGGCGATCCGCGGCCTGCTCGAGTACATGTTCATCCGCCGCCGCACCCGCCCCCGGCCGCGCCGCGCGGCGCGGCCGAGCGCCGCCTGAGTGCCGAGCGTGGGGCGTTTCGCGGTCTCTCCCGTCGTGCGCTTCGTTCCATGCGACTCCATTGGTGACTCTTCCAGATAGAGCTCCGTCGCTTCCCGCAGGTTGGCCAACGCCTCCTCAACGGTTTCGCCTTGCGTGGTAGTACCGGTTTCGGGATTCGTCGCCACGAAACCGCCCTCCCGTGCGGGCACCAGCACCGCTGTGAGTTGCATCGTCGCTCCCGGACGGTGGTCGAACCCAGTGGACGATAACACGCGCGTCATGTCCTCGTTCTGCTACCCTAGTGGCCGATCTGGAGCGAGGATCAGGGTATCTCGCCGATGACCAGTTATACGGCCGTTGTGGAACGGTGTCCGGACACGGGTCTCTATGTCGGTTACGTTCCGGGGTTTCCGGGCGCACACAGCCAGGGCGAGACGCTCGAGGAACTCCACGGCAATCTCAGGGAAGTCATCGCGATGATCCTGGAGGACGGTGCGCCCGAGATGGCGGGCGAGTTCGTCGGCACGCAAATCGTCGTCGTGACCTGAGGCCGGGTGCCTCCCGTTCCGGTTCTCAAGCCGCGCGAGGTGATCGCCATACTCGACGCGCTCGGTTTCGAGGAAGTTCGCCAGCGGGGATCGCACAAGCGGTTCCGTCACCGGGATGGCCGCGCTACCACGGTGCCGGTGCATGGCGGGCGCGATCTGTCGCCGATCCTGCTTCGGCGCATCGCCCGCGATATCGGGCTGACCGTCCAGGAGTTCGTCGCGCATCGCCGGTAGGCGGAATGTCGAGCGTTCGCGGCAACCGATGGCGTTGCATCGGGCCATTCGATGAGTTCCAGGCCGCGTGCCGGGAACGTTGGCGGGGCGTCGCGTGGCCGGCAGCGCGTCAAACGTCGCGGTGGCCCTTCGGGTGACCTGCGGGCGTCCAAACGACGAAGTGCTGCCAGGATGGTCCAAACACGGTACTCCTTACACATCCGTTCCCGCCTATGCTCCGTTGTTCAACCCCCCTTTCCATTCGAGATCCCGCACCGTGTACGCACCAAACGATCCCTCGATGATGCGGTCGTGTGCGTCCTTCCATCTCTTCTTGGCGTGGTCGGGGGTCTTGTCCCAGACCATTACACTGAACACGCATTCGTAGGTGCGAACCTGCCGATTCCTTCCTTGTGCGACCAGATCGCCTACCGCCTCGGTGAACTCGTTGTCGCTCAGCCCTTTTCCATAGGGCAGATCTTCAATGCGCAGCCGCTTCCATTCGTCCACGTATGGTCCGCCGCCATCGTCGGAGGCTCCACCCGGCGGCGCAGTTCTCGGCGCCAGTTCAATGCTGTCTTCGTATATCGCCACATTGAATACGTAGTACGGTTTCTCGCGCGTCTTTCCCTCGCCGGCGCTGACGATTTGATACCAGCACGGCGGGTTCTGGCCCTTGCGGCGCAACAGCGCCAGATTTCGTTGCGTCTGGTCGCGTTCGAGCTCGGCGGCGGCACGGGCCTGTTCGGCCTCCTCCTGCGCCCTGCGTGCCTCCTCGGCCTCCTCCTGCGCCCGGTCGCGTTCGTGTTCAGCAGTGGCACGAATCTGTTCGGCTTCCTCCCGCGCCTTGTGAGCCTCCTCGGCCGCGCTCACCAGGGTCTCGATCTCTTCCGGACGCACCCACACTCGGGGCGCGCTTGCTGTTTCGGGATCCGGGAACGGCTCGTCCCGCTGGACAAGGCCCAGCAGAGCAATGAGCAGGAGGAAGGTGAGGAGAATGAACGTTTCGGCGACAGTGAGACCGAGAACCGCACCCCGCCGGTAGCCGCTCATCGTTTCCGGTTCCAGATTCCGAAAGGTAAACCTTTGCGTTGACGAAGAGTTTCGGCCCGCGCTTCGGCCTCGTTGGCAAGGGCGCGAAGCGCTTCCGCCGCGCGCCGGGTCTCGCCCTCGGTGATCCGAACGCTTCGTGTGAGAGAGTCGAACAACTCCGCTGATTTCGCGGCCTGTTCAGTGGCGGCCGCCCCTTCGGCGCGAATGCGGGCGTCCATCTCGCCCATTGCATCGAGCATGCCCGTCATTGTCTGCGTCCCGGCGTGAAGCACCGCGAGGGCGGCACGCAGCTTGTCGACCTCCAACTCCAGGACCACGGCCGATCGCGCCGCCTGGTGGGCGCTGTTGCCGAACGCCGCACTCGCGTCACTCGCGTGTCCAAGGCCGGATCGGAGGGTGCCGAACGCCTCACCGATCCGCTCGTGTACGGTGGCCGCGTCCTGTATCAACGAGAGTGACTGCTTCGTGGCGGCATCAAAGTTCCGTTGAAGGGCGTCGAGGCTCTGACCGCTTGCGGATCGCATTTCATCATGAAATGACCGAGTGACCTCTCGCACGTCAGCGACGTAGTCGTCGTGGGCAGATTGTAGGCGCTTCAGCAAGGCTTCAGCCTGCTGCGCCGCCGCTCCGAAGGAGACCCCCATGGTGTCGAGGGCATGATCGGCCTTGCTCCTGAGTTCCTGGGTGAAGGTCTCGGCGGTGCGCTGGAGTGCTGCCTCGAATTCGGCGCTCTCTCGTTTCAACGTTTCACTGTGGTTGCGCAGAAAGTCCTCGGTGTCGCTGGCGTGACTCCGGACAATTCTGTGAAACCGCGCGAGCGCATTCGCGCCTCGGGTGAGATCGCGGGCGATTCTCTCGAGGATGCGTCGGTTGAACATCTCGAGGTCCCGGGAGCTTGCTCCCGCGGGAGGGACCGCCGGGATGGCTGTGTCCTCGGCGAACTCCGGTCTTCCCGCAGTCCCGATCCGTTGCCAGCTCTGCACCGCGACCCGGCCGGCGATCCCCACGGCGGTGGAGGTAAGCGCGATGCCGAAGTTCTCGAGCAAAACGCGAATTTTTTCGGCATTGCGCACCGCATCGGTACCGGCCCCGAAGAGCTCCACGAGGGTGAACATGAGGGAGATGAGCGTGAACAGGAACCCCAGGTAGTAGACGTTGTCGCCTTCCTCCTCAGGGGCGTTCTCGTCGTTGAGCAAGTAGTAGATCATCAGCGCAAGGACCACCCCCGCCGCGACCATCGCCGCATACCAGGCGTTGGCGAACACGCTCTTGGTCCACCAGATGCCCGCTCCGCCGCCGAAGAGGGCGATGAAGAACCAGAACGCATTGGCCCGCTTCAGCATGCTGGTGATGGCTCCGGTCCCTGCCCGCTCCCGCTTCGTGGGCACTGGTCGGGACTCCCTGGTCTCGTTGGGGGCGTTACCCGGCTCAGATCGAATCCTGCCATTCGATCTGCCCTCCCTGCTCCTGAACCAGC
>CAYFYD010000280.1:0-5860 GCA_964347195.1 uncultured Ectothiorhodospiraceae bacterium | reverse complement strand
TCGCCTGATTCCAGTACTTCGAACCCCGCAACTCGACTTCTGAATGGTCCTGGCGGCGGGCGCAGGGTCATTTCATGCTGCGTCTCGACCCGTGCCTCGGGACCGGCGGAAGGACGCCAATGGACGATTCGGGGCGCTCGGCGACGCGCAATGCCTGCAAGCGAGGGGTGAGCAGGGCGAATGAGGGCGCACCGGGGGGTCACCAACGCCGTCCGCGCCAGCATGAAATGGCCTTTGCGGCGGGCGTCTGCCGGGTTGAACCTGTGATCGACATTCTGTACAAATGACATGTACATTCTGGCGAGATTCCGGGTGGAGAAGCAGATGACGGCAAGGCAAATCCCGGCAACGGAATTCAAGGCGAAGTGTTTGCGCATCATCAAGGAGATGAACCGCGACGGTCAGCCGGTGACGATAACCAATCGCGGGCGGCCGGTGGCCGTGTTGTCACCGATGCCGGCGGCGGACGAGAAACCACCGGCGTTCATCGGGATGATGCGGGGCACGGTGCTGGAGTACGAGGACCCTTTTGAACCCGCTGCCTTTCCGTCGGACTGGTCTGCCTTGCGGTGATCCTGCTCGACACACATGTGCTGGTCTGGTCGGCGGAGGGCCATCAGCGGCTTGGCGTGGCCGCGGGGACCATGATTGAGGAGACGAGGCAGGCGGATCGTGTCGGAGTATCTGCCGTTACGCCTTGGGAGATCGCCCTTCTGGTCGAGAAGGGCCGACTCCGACTCGCGCTGGAGGTCGCCGCGTGGATGGAGGCGGTCCTCGGTGCGCGAGGCATCGATCTGCTGCCGATCGAGCCTGCGATCGCGCTCGACAGTGTGCGTTTGCCGGGAGACTTCCCCCCCGACCCCGCGGATCGCTTCATTGTCGCCACCGCCCGTCATTGGCGAGCCCCTCTCCTCACCGCCGATCGAGCGATCCTCGACTACGCGGCCGAGGGCCATGTGCAGGCGATGGACGCGTCGCGATAGGACCGGCGCCCGCGTGGTCGAAGACGGCCCTGACTCGCTCGGGGCCGGCGCCACGGACCACGCTCATGATCGAGCGCGGCGTGTCGCAGCGCACCGGCGCGCCAGCTCCCCGCTTTGGTCGGTCCTGGGCAACGGATGCGCCTCCGACCCGCGTTTCTCACCGACCTCCTGCTGCGGACGCCGATCCGCTCGCGTGGCTCCGGCCGGCAGAGACGGGCGACATGGTGGGGCCTCGAGCTACTCCGCCGCTTCCGCGAAGAAGGTGCCCGCGTAGCAGCCCCGGGACACGAGGTTGCCGGCGAAGCGGTCCCGGAAGCTCTCGTGCACCGACCCGGCGATCCGCGGGTCGGCGACCAGCGCATCGGTCCAGGACGAGACGAGCGGGAACCCTTCGAGCACCCCGGTCCGCGCCTTCTCCTCCACGATCGCGAGGCGATGCAGGAAGGGCGCGTAGGCCACGTCCACGAGCGAGATCTCCTCGCCGTTGAAGAAGGGGCCGCCGTTGTCCCGTTCGCTCGCGATGGCCTCTTCGAGCTTGGCGATCTGCCGGCGCGCCGCCGCGAGGCGCTCCGGCAGCTCCGCCTCGCTCGCACACCAGAAGATGCCGTACACGCCGTCGGAAAAGGTCGGGACGAAGTCGGTCCACGCCCGGTTGCGGGCACGGCGTACCGGATCCCGCGGATGCAGGGGCGGGTCGACCGTCTCCTCGAGGAACTCGGCGATCGCGTTCGACTCGAAGAGCGGCGTGCCGTCGACGACGAGCACCGGCACCTTCCCGTGGGGAGAGATCTCCAGGAACCAGTCCGGCTTGTCGCCGAGGTCGATGTAGGTGACTCGAAACTCCACGGTCTTCGCACGCAAGACAATCACGGCGCGCTGGACCCAGGGTCAAGTCACGGAGCTGATGAGATGATACTTGCTGCTCATGATGTCCGATCCTCACGGAGAAGGTCCGCCCCCGTCGGAGAGGCGGGACTCGAGGGCGGCAGGATAGCGCCTCGGGGCGCTCGGGACTACGGCGGCGGAATGCTCAGAACAGGGGCGCTGCGAGGGCGTCGGGGTCCATGGCGGTGATCGCCCGCAGCCCCTCGACCAGGCGCGCGATGTCCTCGTCGTCGTTGAAGAAGCCGGTGGACACGCGCAGCGCCTCGGGGTCGTGGAGGTTGCGCAGCACCACGTCGGAGCGTTCGAGCTCCGCCACCACTCTGCGCGGGTCGTAGCCGTGCAGGGCGAAGGTGACGAGCCCCGAGCCGGCGCCGGGCGGAGTCACCATCTCGACCTCCGGGATCCGGAGCAACGCGCGGCGGGCGTGCTCGGCGAGAGCGGCGATGCGGGCATGGATCCACCGCCAGCCCAACTCCTCCGACAGCCATTGGAGATTCGCGCACATCGCCTTGACGGCGGGGCGGTACACGGTGCCCACCTCGAAACGTCGCGCCCCCGCCGCGGGCATGAAGTTGCCGCTCAGGTCGTAGCTCGAGGTATCGACGAGGCTGAAGAAACCGATGAAGGTGGGCTCCAGAAGGGCGAGGCTCTCCGCGCGCACCCAGAGGGCGCCGATCCCCTCCGGCCCGCAGAGCCACTTCTGGGCCGGCACGGCATAGAAGTCGACCCCGCTCGACGCGAGGTCGAGCGGAATGGCGCCCGCCGACTGCGCGCCGTCGACCAGGGTGAGCACGCCCCGCTCGCGGGCGATCGCGGCGATGCACTCGATCGGCATGCGCAGCCCGGTGTTCCAGTTGACGTGGGATATCGCGATCAGCCGGGTGCGCGGCCCGATCGCGCGGCCGAGCTTGACCGCGATCTCGTCGGTCGAGTCCTCCGGACCGATGTCCACCACCTTGACCACCACACCGTGGCGCCGCTTCTGCACGTAGAGGGGCAACAGCCCGCTCTCGTGCTCGGCGCTGGTGGTCACGATCTCGTCGCCCGCCCGCCAGTCGAGGCCGTGGGCGACGATGTTGATGCCGTCCGTGGTGTGGTGGGTGAGCGCCACCTCGTCTTCGCTCACCCCCATCAGCGCGGCGAAACGCGTGCGCAGGTCGGCGATGTCCGCCAACAGCGCGGGGAAAGAGCTGAAGGTGCCGCGCCCCGTCTCGTAGTCGAAGCGCCCGCCCGCCTCCAGGGCCTCCTGCGTGACCCGGGCGAGCGGCCCCGCGGTGCCGGTGTTGAGGTAGGTCTTGCGGCCGGTGACCGGCATCTCGGCGCGCGCGCGGCGCGCCTTCTCGTCATCCCCCATGCTCGGACTCCCCGTCCCGAAAAGCGCGCATTATATGAATCGCGCCAACCCCCGGGCCGCGAGTCGGAACGAAGCGCTACGCGCCCGCCTCCAGCGCCTCCTGCACCAGGCGGTGGAAGTGGTGCACCGCGTGCTCGGAGATGCCGCGCTCGTCGGGGGCATAGACGAAGCGGCCCTGGTTGTAGGAGCGCGAGCGCAGGCCCCGCTGCACCGACTCGCAGAGATTCTGGTCCTCCACCACCAGCACCTCGTTGAGGTAGCGCATCCGTTCGGGGTCCGCTTCGGCGCCGGGCACCGCATAGCGGTGGCCGGAGAAGGAGGTCCGGTCGATCCCGTGGGGCAGGATGCTCATCACCGAGAGGCCCTCCCCGCCGGGCAGCATGTTGATGGTGGTGGTGGGCCAGAGGAACCAGAACATCCCGGTCTGCACCGGCTCGTCGCCCGCCACCCGGTAAGCGCTGTTCTCACTCCTCACCTTCGGCCCGCGCTGCATCGACCACCAGCGCCCGACCTCGGTCTCGTAGGCCGACATCTCGAAGAGGTCGCAGAAGTCCGGGTGCGCCTTGTCGCAGTGGTAGCACTCCAGGAAATTGTCGACGACCACCTTCCAGTTCGCCGCGATGATGCTGCTCGCGCTGAAGGACCAGCTCTCGACCGGACGCAGCTCGTCGATGAAGGGGGCCTCCTCGCGCAGCGCTTCCTCGACCTCTTCCGTCAGTGCCGCCAGCGGCTCGGCGTGGTCGTCCAGGTTGACGAACACGAAGCCGCAGAAGCTCTCCACCCGAATCCGGGGGAGGCAGAAGGCACGGTGCTCGAAGCCCGGCACCTTGTGCGCGTTGCGCGCGTGACGCAGGCTGCCGTCGCTGCGGTAAGTCCAGGCATGGTAGGGACACACGATGGCGTCGACGCGCCCACTGCCCTCCAGCAGCTCGTGGGCGCGGTGCCGGCAGACGTTGTAGAAGCCGCGCAAGGCGCCGTCCTCGCCGCGCATGACGAAGACCGGCTCGTCGGCGATCCGCGCGGTCAGGTAGTCGCCCGCCCGCTCGAGCTGGGAGAGGTGACCGACGTAGTGCCAGTGGCGGTAGAAGATCGTCTCTTTCTCGCGCTCGAAGATCCCGGGATCGAGGTAGTGGTTCGCGGGCAGGGTGTAGCCGCGGGCGGGGTCCGTGTCGAGAGGGTGCTCGAATTCATCGCGCAAGAGGTCGAGGGTCATCGCTTCGGTCTCCGTTCAAGGTTCAAGGTCCGTGCGTGCTCGGGCTTCAGGCCGTCCTGCCCTCCAGGGCGTGCATGACCGCGCTGCGGTCCACGGCACCGAGCAAGCAGTTGTCTTCGTCGACCACCGGCACCGGCGTATCGGTGGCGGCGGCGTGGGGAATGAGGGCGTCGAGCAGCGTCCCGGGCCCGACGCTCGTCCGCCGCCGGGCGGCGCTGGCCGCCCGCGCGCCGGAATCGGCGGACTGCGCGTCGTCGATGTCCAGGGTGCCGAGGTACTCCCGGCCGGCGCCGACCACGAAGGCGGACGCGTGCCCGCCTTCCCGCATGCGGGAGAGCACCGCCGACACCCTTTCGGTGGCGGAAACGGTGATCCCGGCCTCGTGCATCACGCGCCCCGCGGTCAGCACCTTGTAGCGCGGCACGTCTTCGGTGAAGTCGCGCACGTAGTCGTCCACCGGGCTCGCCACCACATCCTCCGGGGTGCCGACCTGCACGAACTCCCCATCCTTCATGATCGCGATATGGTCGCCCATCTTGATCGCCTCGAGGAAGTCGTGGGTGATGAAGATCATGGTCTTGTGCACCACGGACTGGAGCTTCAGCAGCTCGTCCTGCATCTCCCGGCGGATCAGCGGGTCGAGAGCGCTGAAGGGCTCGTCGAAGAGCATGATCTCGGGGTCCACCGCGAGCGCCCGGGCGAGGCCCACCCGCTGCTGCATGCCCCCGGAGAGCTCGCGCGGGTAGTTGCGCTCCCATCCGTTCAGGCCCACCAGCTCCAGCACTTCCCCCGCCTTCACGAGGCGCTGCGCCTTGGACTGGCCCTGCACCTCGAGCCCGTAGGCCACGTTGTCGATGACCCGCCGGTGCGGGAAGAGCCCGAAGTGCTGGAACACCATGCTCATCTTGTGGCGCCGGAGCTCTGTGAGCTGGCCCGCGTTCATCGCGACGACGTCGTCACCGTCGATGAGGAGGTGTCCCGCGGTCGGTTCCACGAGGCGCGAGATGCAGCGCACCAGCGTGGACTTGCCGCTGCCCGAGAGGCCCATCACCACGAAGGTCTCGCCTTCCTGCACCTGGAAGGAGACGTTCTTGACCGCGATCACGTGGCCGGTGCGCTCCTGGACCTGCTGGCGTGAGAGCGCCGGGTCGAGCTCGCGCATCAGGCGCTCCGGGGAGTGCCCGAAGATCTTCCACACCGCCTCGCAGGTGATCTTGGGTGCGTCGCTCATCGCCTCCTTCCCCGGGCGCCCCCGCTCTCCTCGGGGCGGGTCGCGCGGGCCTCTCGAACTCGGGAGCGCCGCCGATCATCGACGGGCCGGGCCGGCAAGTCTACCCGAGCGCCCGCTTCCCCGGGGCAGATCGGTTCGTGGGCGCAGGACCATTCAGAAGTCGAGTTGCGGGGTTCGAAGTACTGGAATCAGGC
>CAYFYD010000279.1:0-5871 GCA_964347195.1 uncultured Ectothiorhodospiraceae bacterium | reverse complement strand
GTGATGCGGAATGCCTGCAACTGAAGGGTAGGCAGGGCGAATGAGGGCGCACCGGTGGGTCACCAACGCCGTCCGCGTCAGCATGAAGTGGCCCTGTCCCCGGGGACGGGGCCACTTGACGCTGGTGAGCATCCGATGCGGAGGACCGGAGTACTCTCGTCGGTGCCGGCAGGGCAGTCTGTGGGCTCCGTGGCAGCCGCCACTTGGCCGGACCTCGTCCGGGGCTCGCCATCCGAGCTACTGAATCCGGTCTGGAAGCGTAGTGTGAACTGATCGTGCCCCGGGGACCAGGAACATTCAGAAGTCGATGTTGGGCGCTCGTCCGGGCATCCGCTACCGTCATTCCCGCCCCCGCTCCCGTCATTCCCGCGGAAGCGGGAATCCATCTCGGTCAACGAACCCCGATCATGGGAGTTTTGGAGAGCCCTGCCCCGGGGACGGGGGCGGATGCGGCGGGTCATCGCGGGTGATAGCATCGCCGCCGCTTCGGCTTCCCCGATGGATACGGTCCGGTATCGACCGGTCCGGGACGGCCGCGCGCGACCCACTACTCGCCGAGGAGAAACCATGAAAGAGGTTGACGCTCTCACCCGACAGCTCCATGCCGGCACCCTCAGTCGCCGCGGGTTCATGAACCTGGTCGGCGGACTGGGCCTGGGCGCCGCCGCCTCGGGTTCGATCATCCGGAGCGCGTTCGGCTCGACCCCGAAGATGGGGGGACACCTGCGCATCTGCTTCCACAACGCGAGCCAGCAGGAGACCTTCGACCCGGTGCGCCGCTTCAGCCGTCTCATGGCCCACCGCGACCGCGCCGTCTACAACTGCCTGACCGACCTCACCCCGAAGATGGAGGTGATCCCCGGGCTCGCCGAGTCCTGGGAGTCGAACGACACTTCGACCGAATGGACCTTCCGGCTGCGCAAGGGGGTGGAGTACCACAACGGGCGCAGCCTGCATGCCAAGGACGTCGTCTACTCGATCAACCGCATCTACGACCGCGAGATCGCCCGCGGCGGCACGGTGTTCGTGGAGCACGTGACCGACATCATCGCCGACGACCAGCACACGGTGCGCTTCAAGCTGAACACGCCCGACGTCGACCTCCCCTCGGTGCTCTCGCTGCTGTGGTTCGCGATCATCCCCGAAGGCAATACCGACGAGGGCATCGGCACCGGCGCCTTCAAGGTGGAGAGCTTCGAGCCCGCGGTGAGCGCCAACCTCGTGCGCAACGAGAACTACTGGCGGGAGGGCTACCCGCGCGTCGACTCGGTCGAGAGCTTCGCGATCCCGGACCCGATAGCGCGCCTCAACGCGCTCATCGCGGGAGAAGTGGACATCGTCGCCCAGATGACCCCGGCCCTCATCGACAAGATCAACGACACCGAAGGGGTCGAGCTCCTCTCCACCCCCTCCGGCTACCGCACCGCCGGCGTCATCCGGGTCGACCTCGCGCCCTTCAACGAGCGCGAGGTGCGCGAAGCACTCAAGCTCCTCATCGACCGCGAGACCTACAACAAGATCGTCTACAAGGGCCAGTCGATCGTCGGCAACGACCACCCCATCGCCCCGATCTACCCCGAGCACTGCGCGGAGATCCCGCAGCGCGACTGGGACCCCGAGAAGGCGATGGCGCTGCTCGCCAGGCACGGCCTCGACAAGTACGCCTTCGAGCTCTTCACCTCCGAGGTGGGCATCGGCGCCATCGAGGGCGCCCAGGTCTGGACCCAGATGGCGGCGCGGGCCGGGGTGAGCTTCAAGATCACCCGGGTCCCGGCGGACGGGTTCTGGGACGCCATCTGGCGGATCAAGCCCTTCATCATGAGCCAGTGGAACATGCGGCCCACCGCGAACTCGCAGCTCGCGATCGCGTTCAAGGGCGGTGCCTCGTGGAACGACACCCACTGGCGGAACGATCGATTCGATCAGCTCATTCTGGACTCGAAGGGCGAGAAGGACGAGGTGCTGCGCCGGGAGATGTACTGCGAGATGCAGCAGATCGTCCGCGACGACGGCGGCCAGGTGATCCCCTCCTTCGTCAACATCCTGAGCGCGGCGGCGTCGAAGGTGAAGAACCCGGTCACCAACCCCGTCTCCGCCCTGGAGTGGATTGCGGAGCACTGCTGGCTCGAGGTGTGATCCTCCTCGTCGTCCGGCGCCTGCTGGTCGGACTTCTCACTCTCTGGGCGGCCTCGGTCCTCGTGTTCGCGGGGACCGAGCTGCTGCCCGGAGACGTCGCCACCGCCATCCTCGGGCAGGAGAAGACCCCGGAGGCGGTAGAGGCGCTGCGCGCGAAGCTCGGCCTCGACCGCCCGGCTCCGGTCCGCTACTTCGACTGGCTGAGCGGCCTGCTGCGCGGGGACATGGGCCGTTCGCTGGTCTCCGACAAGCCGGTGGCGGACATCATCTCCGGGTGGGTCCGGAACACCTTCATCCTGGCCGGCTTCACCGCGTTGATCGCGGTGCCCCTGTCGCTCGTCCTCGGCATGCTCTCGGCGGCCTACCCCAACAGTCTGCTCGACCGCGCCATCTCGGTCTCCTCGCTGATGGTGGTGTCGGTACCGGAATTCCTCACCGCCTCGGTGCTGGTCATCGTGGTGGCGGTCCAGATGCAGTGGCTGCCCGCCACCAGCCACCTCTCCGTGGCCGCCTCCGGGACCCAGCTCGTCCAGGCGCTGGTTCTGCCGATGGCGACGCTGTGCATCGCATCGCTCGCCTACATGACCCGCATGACGCGCGCCGCGATCATGGACGTGCTGCGCTCTCCCTTCGTGGAGATGGCGGTGCTCAAGGGAGTGCCCAGGGGGCGCATCATCATCCTGCACGCACTGCCCAACGCGCTCGGGCCCATCGTCAACGTGATCGCGCTCGTGCTCGGCTACCTCGTGAGCGGGGTGGTCGTGGTGGAGGCGGTCTTCGCCTATCCCGGCATGGGCCGACTCCTGCTCGACTCGGTCGGCCTTCGCGATTTCCCGATGGTGCAGGCGCTGGCGATGATCTTCTGCGGCTTCTACATCGGCGTCAATCTCCTCGCCGACGTCCTCGCCATCCTCACCAACCCGCGCCTGGGCGAAGAAGGATGAGCCGGAGCCAAGGCCAGCACCAAGCGAAAGCGAAGCGGGCGCCGCTCTCGGCCTGGGGCCGCGCCGGCCTCGCGATCCTCCTCGTGCACCTGGGCGTCGCCATCGCCGGCCCCTTCCTCGCCCCGACCGCACCGGGCGAGATCCTCACCTTCACCGCTTTCGCCCCGCCCGGGGAGGAAGACACCCTGCTCGGCACCGACTACCTCGGCCGCGACCTGCTCTCGCGCTTGCTCTACGGGGCGGGGCTCACCGTCGCGCTCGCGTTCGGCACCACCGCGCTCGGGTTCGTCGCCGGCGTGGCGGTGGGCTTCTACGCGGCGGAGGCGGGGGGAAGGGTCGACACCTTCATCTTCCGCATCGTCGACGTCGTCATCTCCTTCCCCCCGATCCTGCTCGCGCTGGTGATCATCGTGGGGCTCGGCAGCTCGATCCCGGTGCTCGTATGCACCGTGGCCCTCATCCAGTCCCCCCGGGTGGCGCGCATCGCGCGCGCGGTCGCGATGGACATCGGCACCCGCGACTTCGTGGAGGCGGCGCGGGCGAGGGGCGAGGCCATCTGGTCGATCCTGGTGCGCGAGATCCTGCCGAACTCGCTGCTCCCGCTCGCGGCGGAGTTCGGACTCCGCCTCGCCTACGCGGTGCTTCTCCTCGCGGCGCTCAGCTTCCTCGGCCTCGGCATCCAGCCCCCGCTCGCGGACTGGGGTGCCCTGGTGCGCGAGAACATGGCCGGCCTCTACTACGGAGGCTGGGCGGTCATCCTTCCCGCGGTGTCCATCGCCACCCTCGTCATCGCCATCAACCTCCTCGTCGATTCCCTCCTCGCGCAGGCGAACCGCGACGTGTCGCGCGAAATGCTGCAATGAGCGAGCGCCTGTCCATCGAGGGGCTGTGGGTGGAGGGCCAGGCGCCTTCGCAGGAGTGGCTGCCGATCGCGCGCGACGTGAGCGTCGCGGTGCGGCCGGGCGAGATCGTCTCCCTCATCGGCGAATCGGGCGCGGGCAAGACCACGGTGGCGCTCGCCGCGCTCGGCTACTGCCGCCCCGGCACCCGCTTCGCGGGCGGGCGGGTACGCCTCGGCGAGACGGACCTCCTCTCCCTCGGCCCCGCCGCGCTGCGCGACATCCGCGGGCGCCGGGTCGCCTACGTGGCCCAGAGCGCGTCGGCCGCCCTCAACCCGCGCATCCTGATCGGCAAGCAACTCGTCGAGGGCCTGCTCGTGCACGGCATCATGGGGGCGGCGGAGGGCTACCGGCGCGTCATCGAGCAGATGGAGCTGCTCCAGCTCCCCCACCCCGCGGAGATGGCCGAACGCTACCCCTACCAGGTGAGCGGCGGCCAGCGCCAGCGGGTGATGATCGCGATGGCGATGGTCTGCATGCCGGACTTCCTCATCCTCGACGAGCCGACCACCGCGCTCGACGTCACCACCCAGATCGAGGTGCTGAAGGCGGTCAAGGAAGCGATCCGGGACCGGGGCACCGGTGCGGTCTACGTCTCCCACGATCTCTCGGTGGTGGCCCAGGTCGCGGACCGGATCCTGGTGATGAACGACGGCCGGGAGGTGGAGGAAGCCCCCACCGAGGCGATGCTCGACCAGCCGCGGGAAGACTACACCCGCATGCTGCTCGGCGCGGTGCGTCTCGTGCCGAAGGACGAGAGCAGCTTTCCCGGCGCCTCGGCGCCCCGCCGGGCGGCCGCGAACGGCGCCCTCCTGAAGGTGGAGGGGGTCTGCGCCACCTACGAGCGGGGTGACTTCCTCAAGCCCTGGAAAGCGGAGGACGATGTCCTGCGCGGCATCGACTGCGCGATCCGCGAGCGGGAAGTGGTGGCCCTGGTCGGAGAGTCCGGGAGCGGCAAGAGCACGCTGGCCCGGGTCATCGCGGGGCTCCTGCCGCAGCGCACGGGAGAGGTGCGCTACCGCGGCCGCCCCCTGCCGCCCCGCGCGCGCGGCCGCGACACCGACCACCTGCGCAAGGTGCAGATCGTCTTCCAGCACCCCGACATGACCCTCAATCCGGCCCGCACCATCGAGTACGCGATCGGGCGTCCGCTGGAGCTCTACTTCGGCATGAAGGGCGAAGCGCGCCGCGCCCGGGTCGAAGAGCTGCTCGGGCTCGTCGACCTGCCCGCGCACTTCGCGGACCGGCAGCCCTCCGAGCTCTCCGGCGGCGAGAAGCAGCGCGTCGCGCTCGCCCGGGCCTTCGGAGCGGAGCCCGAGCTCATCATCTGCGACGAAGTGCTGTCCTCGCTCGACACCCTCGTCGCCACCACCATCCTCGAGCTGCTCAAGGACCTCAAGGAACGCCTGGGGGTCGCCTACCTCTTCGTCTCCCACGACCTGGCCACCGTGGCCACCATCGCCGACCGGGTCATCGTGATGTACGCGGGCCGGGTCTGCGAGCAGGGCCCCACCCGGGAGGTCTTCTCCCCGCCCTACCACCCCTACACCGACCTCCTCATCTCCTCGGTGCCGGAGCTCCGCACCGACTGGCTCAGCGACGTGCTCGAGACCCGCGAGGGCGTGTCGGCGGGCCGGGGCAGCTTCCCGGTGGACGCCGGCTGCGCCTTCCGCACCCGCTGCGCCCTCGCGATCGAAGGCACCTGCGACACCGAGACCCCACCCGCCCGCCGGCTGGACGACGGTGGCGACCATGTCGTCCACTGCCACCGGGATGTCGCGGCTACGGCGTGAGGCTCGAGGGGCGGGGCGGCGGCCGGGGAGAGTGTCGGCGCGGCGGGCTTCGTCCGATCTCGACCCACGAGCAGGCCACGCGGGCGAGCCACCGCGTGG
>CAYFYD010000278.1:0-5878 GCA_964347195.1 uncultured Ectothiorhodospiraceae bacterium | reverse complement strand
GTCATTACCGCACCCCCTCCCGTCATTCCCGAAGCCTCTTCCGTCATTCCCGCACCACCTTCCGTCATTCCCGCGAAAGCGGGAATCCATTCCGGTCAACGAGCCCCGAAACCCGAGTCTCGAAGAGCCTTGGCCGGCGCTGGCTGGCGCTCGCGCTGCCGGTCGTTCTCTGGGTCGCAGGGGGCGGATTCGGCCTCGTGGACTGGACGCAGCCGGCAGGGGCGCCGCTGCGGGTCGCGCTCGTGCAGGGCAACATCGCGCAAGAACACAAGTGGCTGCCGGAGATGCGCGAACCTACCCTGGACCGCTATCTGGGTCTCTCGCGGCGGCACCTGGAGGCCCGCCTCATCGTGTGGCCGGAGACCGCACTGCCCGCCGTCTACCAGAGCGTGGAAGCGCTCGCCCGGGCTCTCGATCGGGAGCTCGCCACGATGGGAAAGGCGCTTCTGTTCGGGGTGCCGTGGCGGGACCGGGCGCGGGGCCTCCACCACAACAGCCTCGTTCTCCTGGGCGCCGAGCGCGGCCTCTATCACAAGCGCCATCTCGTGCCCTTCGGCGAGTATCTGCCCTTGCGCCCCTTCCTCCTCCCCTTGACGAGGTTCCTGGGTGTCCCGAGCCCCGATTTCAGTCCCGGTCCCGCCGCCCCTCCGCTCTCGGTGGCCGGACACCTGATCGCACCCACCATCTGCTACGAGATCGCATTCGCAGCGGAGGTCGCGGCCTCGCTCCCGGAGGCGCAACTGTTGGTCACGGTGAGCAACGACGCCTGGTTCGGCGCCTCCGTCGGCCCGCACCAGCACCTGGAGATCGCCCGGGCGCGCGCAAAGGAGACCGGGCGCTACCTCGCCCGTGCGACGAACACCGGGATCTCGGCGCTGGTGTCGCCCGGGGGCGAGGTCCTCGCGCGCTCGCCCCAGTTCGAGGTCGACGTCATCGAGGTCGAGATGGTGCCGATGTCCGGCGCCACGCCCTACGTGCGGGCGGGGAACGCGCCGACGCTAGCGGCCGCGTTCGCCCTCCTCATCATCACCATCGTGGTCCCGAAGCGCTGCGGCAGGTCCGGGACCCGGGAGAGCACCTGAGCGTGAAAGGGCAGGAGCCTTCGCTTCCGGGGCCCGACCGG
This sequence comes from uncultured Ectothiorhodospiraceae bacterium, assembly GCA_964347195.1. Taxonomy (GTDB): domain Bacteria; phylum Pseudomonadota; class Gammaproteobacteria; order HK1; family HK1; genus JAJEAD01. The sequence goes on along the minus strand of CAYFYD010000278.1, from coordinate 4,755 downwards.
AGGAAGACGCCCGGCACGACTCCGCGCCGAGTCGAACGAGAGAAGGGGTCGGGAGCCGGCGATCGAGCTCTGGCGCGGCCGGGACGCGGCGCTTCAGCCGGCCCGCGGGTGGGAGCGCTCGCTCGCCCGGTGCTTGGCCCGGATGAAGGTGCGGTGGGACACGTGGATGAGATCGGCGACGCGGCGCACGAGGTGCTCTTCGTACTTGTCGAGCGCACCGTCCGCGAAGGCCACGGACCACAGCAGCTCGATCAGCTTTTCCTTCTCGGCCGGCCGGAAGTGATCGTTGATGAGCCGGGTGAACTCGTAGAGGGAGGTCGCGTCGTCGGCAAGGCGCTCGGCCTCCCGGTAGAGCGCGGCGGCCGCGGGGGGGTCGAGTCCGAACACGTGTCGGAGCGCACCTTCGATCGCGTCCCGTTCGACCGGGGTCACTTCGTGGTCGGCCCGGCTCATCTCCACCAGCAGGGCCGCGCCGGCGACGCGGCAGGCCCGGTCCCGGTCCGCCCCGGCGGGCGGGCCCGGGAGCTCGTGCGGCGAATCGCGGAACAGCCGGGAGAGCGCCTGGAGCACTGGTCGGACCCTCAGTCGGGCGCGCGCCAGATTTCGGATTCGGGGTTGAAGGCGAGCCAGGCGAAGGCGAAGTGCACTCCGGAATCGACGTGCTCGAGGCGGCTTCCCTCGAGCGGCCCCGATGTCGCGGTGCCGAAGAGGTTCCAGGTGCTGCCGGTCTCCCGGTCCACGATCCGCCCCTCCCTCGCCTCGAAGTGCAGCTCGCGCCCGCCGCTGCGGCGTGCGTAGGCGGTGGCGGAGGGCACGGTGCGCGAGTCCACGATGCGGGACCCGTCCAGCACCGACAGCGTTCCGTCCCGGCTCACCACCACCACCGGGGTACCCGCCACTTCGTCGTTGACGACGGGGGACTGCGAGAGCGTGGAGAAGGGGTAGAGCCGGTGGCGCCCTCCGACCGAGACGTTGAGCACCCGTTCCATGGGGGGCAGGCGTTCGTCGACCGGATCGAAGAAGAGAAAGGGCTGGTCCTCGATCGAGTCGTAGCCGCGGTAGGGATTGGAGCCGTAGGGACGGCGGTGTCCCGTGCGCCGGGAGAGGACCAGCGCCTCGGGGTAGGCGCGACGGAAATCCTCGTAGGCGACGATGCTCGTGGGATGGCGGGTGAGTACGGTGCCCGCCAGCTCTCCCACGATGGCCCGGCCCGTGAACTGTTGCCACCAGCTCTCGGTCTGGCGGTCCCACATCACGAGATCGCTCTTGCGGAGCTTGCCGGTGGTGCCGAAGTCGAGCAGCTTCCCGTCCGTCCGCCGGTCGAACACGATGGAGGCGTTGCACAGGGGGCAGAAGGTCACCGCGAGGGGAACGCCGCCCACCTCGTCGTTGACGATCTCGTGCCAGGTGAGGATCTGGAGCGGATAGGCTCGGGTCTCTCCGCCCGCGCTCACCACGATCACCGGCTCTCTCGGATCGAGCCACTCGTCGGCCTCTTCCCCCGGCGCGAAGTCCGGCGCGTCGATGGGGGGGATCCCGTCCCGGGGTGGTCCGCCGGACTGGACCTCGTCGAGGTCGATGAGCACGTTGCTGAAGTCGGTACGGGGCCACGCGTGCTCGAAGCGCGACTCCGCCTCGGCCCCCGCGGGCGCGAGCCACCCGATGCCGGCGGCCAGCAGCGAAACGCGGAGGAACGCGAGCGCGGCCGCCCCGGGCGTGGGCGGCGCTGCGACCGCGCCGGATCGGAGCGGCCCGGCGCAGGAAGATTCGGAAGTCGATGCCGGGCGCTCATCCGGGCATCCGAGTCCGTCATTCCCGCGCAAGCTTGCCCTCGACCCCGATCGGGGGCGGGAATTCATTCTGGTCAACGAGCCCCGAAGCTCGAGCTTCGAAGAGCCCTGCGACCCGGTCCCGGCCCGCCGCACGCGGGGGTGGAGCCGTCCCGGCCGATTCGGCTCGCCCGGAGGAGGAGGAATGCGGCAGGGGGTCGTCAACGGCGTGCCACCACACGGATCCGCTCTCCCAGGACCGCCTGGACCCGGCGTCGCGATCCCCCCAGGTTGAACGAAGTCTCCCGATATCCCGCGCCGTCGACGCGGTATCGGACCACCAAGCGCCGGCCCCGCATCACACGGTCGAGCTCGTTGCTGTAGACCCGCCGGCCATCGATCTCCGCGATCGCGAAATCGGCGTGCCAGTGCCCGGCCCGGCACCCGGTCTCGCCCGCGGTAGTGGCGAGGAATCTCTCGTCGACGTGCCAAGTGGGGCAAGTGTGGGGCGAGAGCCGTTCGAACCCCTCGGGGATGCTGAACAGACCGCGCACCTGGGTCTCTCCGCTGCGGTACACGTGGAAGCGGTGGCCGCTCTCGTTGTCCACGGCGGCGGCATCCGCCATCGCGCCGTCCTCGCCGACCGCGAGGCGCGCGGTGTACCACTGGGCCCACAGCGGCGCGGGCATGAACGCGAGCGCGAGCAGGGAGAGGGCCGCGAGCGCGGGCCGGGTGAGCCCGGTCCGCTTCAATGCAGGCTCTCCCGTGACCACGGCAGGCGATCGAGGTCCGCGTTGCCCCCCGAGAGAATGATGCCGGTGCGCCGGCCGCGCAGGTCGAGATCCCCGTCCAGCACCGCCGCGAGCGGTACCGCGGCGGAGGGCTCGACGACGATCTTCATGCGCTCCCACGCGGTCCGCATCGCCGCCGCGATCGCCTCCTCGCTGACGGTGACGATACGTTCCACCCCTTTCCTGATGATGGGGAAGGTGATCTCTCCCACCCCGGTGCGCAGTCCGTCCGCAATGGTGACGGGACTCGATGCCGGGCGCACGATGCGTCCCGATTCGAAGGAGCGCCGGGTGTCGTCGGCGGCGCGAGGCTCCACCCCGACCACCGACGCGGCGGGCCGGCGCCCGCTCACCGCGAGGGAGGTTCCGCTCAGCAGGCCGCCTCCGCCCACCGGAGCGAGCACCAGGTCGAGGTCGGGCACCTGTTCGAGCAGCTCCAGCGCCGCGGTGCCCTGCCCGCAGATGATCCGCTCGTCGTCGTAGGGCGGCACGAAGGTCATCGCCCGCTCCTCGAGCACCTGCTCCACTGCCTCCCGGCGGCTCGCGTCGGTCGGGTCGCACTCGACGATCTCCCCCCCGTAGTGTCGTATCGCGGCTTTTTTCACCGCGACCGAGTTCCGGGGCATCACCACCACCGCGCGGACGCGCCGGCGGCTTGCCGCGAGGGCGAGGGCCGCTCCGTGGTTGCCCGACGAGTGGGTGGCCACGCCACGGTCCAGCTCGCGCTCCGAAAGCGAGAACACCATGTTGCAGGCCCCGCGGAACTTGAAGGCACCGGCCTTCTGCAGGTTCTCGCACTTGAAGAAGAGGCGCGCTCCGGCGCGTTCGTCGAGGCTCGCGCAGGTGAGCACCGGAGTGCGGTGCACGTGGGGCGCGATGCGCCGGGCGGCCGCCTCGAGATCCGCGAGGGTGAGCGGGGTGCTCATGACCTTCGATTCTACATGGCCGGGGCCGGGCGGGCTCGCATGCACAATGCGATCCGACAGGCAAGGATGCTCCCGCACCTTGTCATGGACACGCGTGTCGGCCGTTACGACGGAGGAGCGAAGCCGTTGCCGCAACGCTCCCGCCCGTCGCGGCCGCGCTGCAAGCGCAGAGACTGCACCTCGCTCCATGGCAGCCCCGGCCGCTTCGCAAGCGATGTGCCTAGAAGCGGCTGACGCCCTCGACGTCCGCGACCAGGAGCAGGTCGGCGGGCCGCCGCGCGAAGATGCCGTTCGCGACGGTGCCCGGGATGTGGTCGAGCTCGGACTCCAACGCCGCGGGCGCGCTGAGATCCAGGTCGTGGACGTCGAGGACGGGGTTCCCGTTGTCGGTGCGGAAACCCTCCCTCAGGACGGGGTGCGCGTCGCGCTTCACCATCTCGCGCGCGACGTGGGCGCGGGCCGCGGGCAGTACTTCGATGGGCAGGGGACGGCGACCGAGGCGGCGGACGAGCTTGGAATCGTCCACGATGCACACGAAGCGCTTCGAGACCGCCGCGGCCAGCTTCTCCCGGGCCAGGGCGCCGCCTCCGCCCTTCAGGAGCTGGCGGGTGGGGGTGGCCTCGTCCGCCCCGTCCACGTACAGCGCGAGTGCGGCCACCGCGTTCAGATCGAAGACGCGGACTCCGGCCGCCGCGAGCCGCGCCGCGCTCGCCTCGGAGCTCGCGACCGCCCCGTCGATCCGGTGCCGGATGCTCCCGAGGGCGGCGATGAAGTAGTTGGCGGTGCTGCCGGTGCCGACCCCGATGACTTCACCGGCCGGCACGTGGTCGAGCGCCGCGCGGGCGACGGCGCGTTTCTTCTCGTCCTGGGTCATGTCGGCGGCACTCCGGCTCCCGGAGCCAGGGCTCTTCAGAAGTCGAGTTTCGGGGTTTGAAACACTGGAATCAGGCGATGGATCCCCGCTCCCCGACCCCGATCGGGGGCGGGGACAAGCTTCGCGGGAATGACGGCCATGGAAGGGTTGGCGGCTGTCGTGGGAGTGCCTCGTCTTGCACAGATGATGTCATTCCCGCGAAAAGCCTGCCCCCAGCGAAAGCGGGGGCGGGAATCCAGACGGGCTCCCCGGCATGGTCGGCCATCCACAGCCGTCATTCCCGTGCACGCGGGAATCCAGGTGCGGAATCGCTCGCGCTGGTCGAACAATTCCCATCATTCCCCAGGGCTCTTCAAAAGTCGGCTTGACGGCTTCAGACTCCGAGCTTCGGGATT
>CAYFYD010000277.1:0-5920 GCA_964347195.1 uncultured Ectothiorhodospiraceae bacterium | reverse complement strand
TGATCGTGGGGGGCACGACACCGGCGCGAATCGCCAGGATGCTGAAAATCGCCTCGACCCCGCCCGCCGCACCGAGCAGGGGTCCGATCATCGACTTCGTCGAGCTGATGGCGACTCCGCCGGCGCGATCGCCCAGGCAGGACTTGACCGCGTTCGATTCGATGACGTCGCCGGCGGGCGTCGAAGTGCCGTGGGCGTTGATGTAGTCGACCTCCTCCGGATTGACCCCCGCGTCGCGCATCGCCAGTCGCATGCAGCGTTGCGCGCCCTCTCCGTCCGGGGCGGGCAAGGTGATGTGATAGGCGTCGCTGCTCATCCCGTACCCCGCGAGCTCCGCGTGGATCTCGGCCCCCCGCGCTCTTGCGTGCCCGAGCTCCTCGAGCACGATCACCCCGGCGCCGTCTCCGAGCACGAACCCATCGCGTTCCCGGTCCCAGGGGCGGCTGGCCCGCTCCGGATCGTCGTTTCGGGTGGAGAGCGCCCGCGCGGAGGCGAATCCACCGAGTCCCATCGGTGAGGTCGCCATCTCGGCGCCGCCCGCGATCATGACGTCGGCGTCGTTGCGTTCGATCATGCGCGCGGCGTCGCCGATGTTGTGGGTGCCGGTGGAGCAGGCGGTGACGATGCCGTAGTTCGGGCCCTTGATGCCGTATCGGATCGAGAGATTGCCCGCGATCATGTTGATGATGTTGGCAGGGACGAAGAAGGGCGAGATCTTCCGCGGACCGCTGTTGATGTAGCCGATGTGCCCCTTCTCGATGCCCGACAGCCCTCCGATGCCCGAGCCGATGGCGATACCGATGCGATGGGCGTTTGCCGACGTTACCTCCAGGCCGGACTCCTCGATGGCCTGGATCGCGGCCGCGATGCCGAAGTGGACGAAGTCGTCGCTCTTGCGCGCCTCCTTCGGCGTCAGGTAGGGCGAGAGATCGAAGTCTCTGACTTCGGCTCCGATGCGGCTGGCGAAAGCGCTCGCATCGAACCTCCGGATGCGGGCGACACCGGAGCGCCCCCCGCAGATTGCCGACCACGTCTCCGCAACGTCGTGACCGACCGGGGTAACCATACCGAGTCCGGTGACTACGATGCGGCGCATGGCGGGTCGCGTTGGCCGAGACGGTGAACGAAGAGCCTCACCGGCCCGCCCCCCGCGCGGCCGGAGTGGCGCGCCCTCGCCCGCACGGACTATTGGATATGGTCGTTGATGTAGTCGATCGCCTGCCGGACCGTGGTGATCTTCTCGGACTCTTCGTCCGGGATCTCGCAGTTGAACTCTTCTTCGAGCGCCATCACGAGCTCGACCGTGTCGAGAGAGTCGGCGCCGAGGTCATCGACGAACGAGGACTCGGGATTGACCTCCTCTTCCCTGACGCCGAGCTGCTCGACGACGATCTGCGTGACGCGTTCTTCGACCGTGCTCATGACTGGCATTTCCCCCGGGAATTAAGACCTCGGCCCCTGCGGGCTCGCACCTAGTGTATTGAATTGCTCCCAAGTTGCAAGAAGCGGAGGAGAGGTCGAAATTCTTAATAAACCATTGAATATCAACGGGTTGGTGTCCTTTCCGGAGGTTGGGGGCGGTCATCATCGCATGAGCAGGCCGCCGTTCACATGCAGGGTCTGGCCCGTGACGTAGGCGGCGCGCGGGGAAGCGAGGAAGGTCACGGCGGCGGCGACATCCTCCACGTCTCCCATCCTGCCCAGAGGGATCTGCCGCACGAGGCCGGCGCGGCGCTCCGCGGGCATGGCGCGCGTCATGTCGGTGTCGATGACTCCTGGCGCCACCGCGTTCACGGTGATGTTGCGGCCGGCGAGCTCCCGGGCGAGAGAACGGGTGAATCCCTCCATGCCCGCCTTGGCCGCCGCGTAGTTGGACTGGCCGGCGTTTCCCAGGGCCGCGCTCACCGAGCTCACGTTGATGATGCGCCCCGCGCGCGCCCTGAGCATCGCCCGCGCGCATCCCCGGCACATGCGATAGAGCGAGGACAGATTGGTCTCGATCACCGAGACCCACTCGTCCTCCTTCATGCGTACGAAGAGGTTGTCGCGCGCGACCCCCGCATTGTTCACGAGGATGTCCGGCGTCCTCCCCTGCCCCTCCAGGGCCCGGAAGAATGCATCGACCGACGATGCGCGGGAGATGTCGAGCACCAGCCCCGCCCCTTCGGCGGCCAGCTCCCGCAGCGCCGCCTCGACCGCCTCGACCCCGGAGGGAGTCGTCGCAGTGCCCACCACCACCGCGCCGTGGCGCGCGAGGTCGCGCAGGATGGCCCGGCCGATCCCCCGGCTCGCGCCGCTGACCACCGCCACCTGACCGGACAGGTCCATGGACTCGTCTCCACCGGGCATGCCGAGACCTAGGGCGGCGAGCCGCACTGCGCTGCGAGTCTTGCGAGCACCCGCTCGAAGCTGTCCGAATCGTGCAGGCTCGAGGCGGCGAGTCCACGGTCGATGCGACGGGTCAATCCCGTGAGCACGCGCCCCGGGCCTGCTTCCACCAGGGTCCGGATTCCCCGCTCCCGGAACGCCTCGACGGTGGCCTGCCACCTCACCGGCGCGGTGAGCTGGCGCACGAGCGCTTCCCGGATCGATGCCGGCCGGGAGTGCTCCTCGAGGCCGGCGTTGTGGATGACGGCGATTCGCGGAGGCCGGAGCTCGATGTCCGCGAGCAGCTCTTCGAATCGCCGGGCGGCGGATCCCATGAGGCGGCAGTGCACGGGAACGCTCATCGGCAGCGGCAGGACCCGGCGCGCCCCGCGCTCGACCGCGAGCCGGCTCGCGCGCGCCACCGCCGCGGCGTGTCCCGCCACCACCACCTGCCCGGGGGCGTTGTAGTTGACGGCCCACACTCCGGAGGAATCCCCTCGGCTCGCTTCCACGCACAGCGCCTCGACGGCCGGGTCCTCGAGGCCGAGCACCGCGGCGATGCCGCCCTCGCCGCGGGGTACCGCCGCCTGCATGAGGCGGGCGCGCGCCGAGACCGCCCGCAGCGCGCCGGAGAGATCGAGGCTTCCGGCACACACGAGGGCCGAGTACTCGCCGAGGCTGTGACCCGCCACGCAGGCCGGCGGAGGCCCGTCCGCGGCCCGCCACGCACGCCAGGTCGAGACACCGGCCGCCAGCATCGCGGGCTGAGTCCGTTCCGTCTCGTCGAGACGCTCCCGAGGGCCTTCCTGCACCAGCGCCCACAGATCGTAACCCAGCGTTTCGGACGCAGCGTCGAAGGTCGACCTCACTTCCGGATGACGCCGCGCGAGGTCCTCCATCATGCGAAGCGACTGCGAGCCCTGCCCCGGGAACACGAAGGCGATGCTCATGTCCTTCAGTAGCGGATCAGGGCGGAGCCCCAGGTGAAGCCGCCGCCGAAGGCCTCGAGCAGGAGGCGGTCCCCCCGCTTGATCCGCCCGTCCCGAACCGCCGCGTCGAGCGCCAGCGGCACCGAAGCCGCGGAAGTGTTGCCGTGCTCGTCGATGGTGATGACCACCCGGTCCATGGGCAACCCGAGCTTGCGGGCGGTGGCCTCGATGATGCGGACGTTCGCCTGATGGGGAATCAGCCAGTCGATGTCCGACTTGTCGAGGCCATTGGCGGCCAGCGTCTCGTCGACGATACGGTGCAGGGTGCGCACCGCCATCCTGAAGACTTCGTTGCCCCGCATCCTGGTGTACGCGTTGCCCTTGGCAATGACTCCGTTGCCCCGCGGCGTTCCCCCGTTGACGTACAGGAGGTCCTCGTAGGCGCCGTCCGCATGCAGGTGGGTGGAGAAGATGCCCGGGGTCTCGCCCGCTTCGAGCACCGCGGCCCCCGCTCCGTCTCCGAAGAGAATGCAAGTGGTGCGGTCCGACCAGTCGAGCAGGCGGGAGTGGGTGTCCGCGCCCACGACCAGAACGTGACGGGCGGAGTCGGTGCGCACGAAACGGTCCGCCACCCCCAGCGCATAGATGAATCCGGTGCACACCGCCTGGACGTCGAAGGCGGGACAGCCCTTCGCCCCGAGACGGGCCTGAAGACGGCACGCGGTCGCCGGGTAGATGCGGTCCGGGGTGGTCGTTCCCACCACGATGAGGTCGAGATCCTTCGGATCGAGGCGGGCCGCGTCCAGGGCGGAACGCGCGGCTCGTTCCGCGAGGTCGACCGTGGACTCGGAGTCGTCGACCACGTGGCGCCGGCGGATTCCGGTGCGCTCGCGTATCCAGCCGTCGCTGGTGTCCACGAGCTGCTCGAGGTCGGTGTTGCTGAGCGTCCGGGCGGGAAGATAGGAGCCGGTGCCGATGATTCTGCTGAAGGTCACCCCGCCTCCCTGCCCGCGAGCATGGTCGCAAGGTGCGCGCTGATGCGTTCCGGAATCCTCTGTTTCGCCTCCGCGCCCGCCTCCCGGATCGCTCTCGCGAAAGCCTTCACGTCGGCGCTGCCGTGGCTCTTCACGACCGTGCCCCGCAGCCCGACGAAGCTCGCGCCGTTGTACTCCCGGGGGTCGAAGCGAACGCGGCTCGCCCTGAGTACCGGCGCCGCCGCCCAGGCCGCCGCCCGCGTGAACAGGTTGCGCCGGAACTCCCGGTTCACGAAGTGCGCGATCATGTTGGCCACGCCTTCGCTCGACTTGAGCGCGACATTGCCCACGAATCCGTCGCAGACGATGACGTTGGCGGTACCGCGGTAGAGGTCGTCGCCTTCGACGAAACCGATGTAGTGAATGTCGCTGTCCGCGAGCATGCGGGCCGCTTCCCTGACGCGCTCATTGCCCTTTGTTTCTTCCTGGCCGATGTTGAGGAGGCCCACCCGGGGACGGGAAAGGTCGTCGACCGCGCTGGCCAGCACCGAGCCCATCACCGCGAACTCGAAGAGGTGCCGGGCGCTCGCTTCCACGTTGGCCCCGAGGTCCAGGACGTGGGTGTGCCCCTTCATCGACGGCAGCGCGGAGCAGATTGCGGGTCGATCGACGCCGGGAAGCGTCTTGAGGAGAAATCGCGCGATGGCCATCAGGGCACCCGTGTTCCCGGCGCTCACGCACGCGTCGGCGCTTCCCTCCCGGACGAGGTCCACCGCGACCCACATGGAGGAATCCCTCTTCGTGCGCAGGGTCTGGGAGGGGAGCTCGTCCATCTCCACCTGCTGCGAGGCATGCCGCACCCGGAGGCGCGCGGACCGGTCTGCCCTCTCGCGTCGCAGCCTGCGACCGATGGCGTCCCGATCGCCTACCAGGATGAGATCGATGTCGTCGCTCCCGGCCAGCACCGCGAGCGCGGCGGGCACGACGACCTCCGGTCCATGGTCGCCGCCCATCGAATCCAGTGCGAGGGTGGGAGTCAATCGCTAGTCTTCCTCCGTTTCCAGCACCTTGCGCCCGCGATAGTAGCCGTCGGGGCTGACGTGATGGCGCAGATGCTTCTCTCCCGTGGTCGGCTCTTCCGAGAGCGTCGGGGGGCGCAGCGCGTGGTGGGCGCGTCGCATGTCTCGGCGCGATGTGGATTTCTTCCGTTGCGATACCGCCATGATGGCTCCTCAGGTCGTGGTGGAGTCAATGATGCCCGCAAGCGCGGCAAAGGGGCTCGCCGGCCGCACCCCGGAATCCGTGCCCGGCTCCGGGGGAGGGGCCGGAGGCGCGCAGTCCCCCCGGGGATGCGAGGCGTGCATCGGCAGCGCGAGCAGGAGCTCGTCTTCGATCATCGCATGCAGCGACAGCGTGTCTCCGTGGATCCCGAGCACTTCCCTGCCCCGCTCCCGCCCCTCGACCTCTCCCCCGGAGCGCACCACGAGCAGGTCGACGGGCGCATCCAGACGCAGATCGAGGGGCTCGAGGCAGCGCTGGCAGGTCAGCCGTACCATCACCTCGAGGGCGCCTTGGACGGTGGCGAGCGCGGTGTCGTCGCGTTGGCAGTGCAGGTCGACGCGCACCGGCCACGGGGCATCGTCGCCGGCC
>CAYFYD010000276.1:0-5933 GCA_964347195.1 uncultured Ectothiorhodospiraceae bacterium | reverse complement strand
CCTGGGAATGCGGGAGTCAAAGTCCCGTGCCTTACCGCTTGGCTACACCCCAAGGGCCGGTCGCTCACGGCGCTCCGCACGCGGCGGATGGTGGACTGGCGGGAAGGAAGGTATCGCGGCGCGGCGCCCGCCGCGAAGCGCGAACCGATTCCCCGACATCGTTCATCCCCTTGCGGCGCGAGCGGCGAGGGGAGAACGGTTCAGACCCCGGCATACGAAGCTTCGCCAGCCGGCCGGCAGGTCCCGCAGCCACTCCACTCCCTCCCCTTCGTCCCTGAGCGGCATGAATACCGCCCCGCCGGTTCCCGTCATCCGCGGACTTCCGAAGCGGGCGAGACGCTCGAGCGCTTCCTCTACCGGCGGATAGCGTTTCCGGGTGACCGCTTCGCAATCGTTCACGCTGCCTTCGAGCAACGCCAGGATGGACGGCATGCGAGTGTTTTCCCGCCGCCCGCCGACGGGAAGGTCCGACATTTTCAGCGGCACCCTGTCACGTGTCAACGCGCGCGCGGAGAAGATCTCCCCGGTCGACACCCGGCACGGGGGAACGACCACGACATAACGGGGCTCCTCGAGGACCACCGGTCGCAGGCGTTCGCCGATCCCTTCCGCCCATGCGGCTCGACCGCGCACGAACACCGGCACGTCAGCCCCGAGCCGCCTCCCGAGCTCGGCGAGCCGGTCGACTCCCATGCCGAGCCCCCAGAGGCGATCGAGTGCCACCAGGGTGGTGGCCGCGTCGGAGCTCCCCCCGCCGAGGCCGCTCCCCTCGGGTATTCGCTTGGTGAGCGCGATGTCCACCCCCCGGGATACCCCCGCCGCCTCGCGCAGCAGGCGGGCGGCGCGGACCGCGAGGTCGCGGTCTTCGGGCCAGTCGAGGTTGCCTTGCACCCGCCGGACCCGTCCCCTCCGGTTCGGCGTGAAGGTGAGCTCGTCGCAGTGGTCGAGAAACTGAAAGAGCGTCTGCACTTCGTGATAGCCGTCCGCCCGGCGGCCCACCACGTGGAGGAACAGGTTGATCTTGGCCGGAGCCGGCCAGCTCCCGAGGCGCACGGCTCAGGTCCCGATCGTCCAGCCACCCACCACCAGCCGGGCTTCCAGGCCGGCGCGGTCGAGGTCGATTCGTTCGGGCAACGCGAGCTCCTGCACGCTCGTGTAGCGCCGGTAGGCGATGCGCCACCCCGTCTGGACGAGGTGCGCCGGCCGGCCCCGGCGGTCGAGCTCCAGCGCCTCGAGCGCCGTCCCGGGCGCAGCAATGCCGAGCACCCAGTAGCGCAATCCCCGCAGCGGAAAGGACCAGCCGGTGTGCTCGCGCAGCAGCGACTCGGGTGAATCGGCGTGGTGGATCCCATCGCGGCCGCGCAGCTCCACCCCGCCGGCGCCGCCCCGAAGCTCGAGCGCCGCCTCTCCCATCAGTCCGCCCAGGCGGATCCGGTATTCGTCGCCTTCCTGTTTCCAGCGGATGCGGGCGTTCATCGCGTCCCGGGAGCTGCGAAGTGCGAGGCGAGCGCTGAAGGCGAAGCCCGCGAGGCCGGCGAGGCGCCGGCGCCGCCGCTCCCACTCGGCGAGAGAGTCGGGCCCGGACTCGGGAAGGACGGCGCAGCCCGAGAGCATCGCGGCGACGAGCGCAAGACACTGCCGGCGCGAACGCGCCGCGCCTGCGATGCTTCCCATCGAGATACGGCGGGGCGCCGGACTCCCCCTAGAGCCCGAAACGCTGCTTGACATCCAGCAGGTTCTCGTCATCCGGGGCGGCTTCGAGCGCACTCCCCCATACCTCCCGCGCCGCATCCTCCTCGCCCATCATCCAGAGCACTTCGCCCAGATGCGCCGCGATCTCGGGGTCCGGCCCCAGTTGCATGGCACGCCGCAGGAAGTAGAGCGCCTCCTCCAAGCGTCCCATGCGGAACATGACCCAACCCATGCTGTCCACGATGTAGTGGTTGTCGGGCTCGAGCGCGTAGGCGCGCTCGATGAGCCGGTACGCTTCCTCGATGCGGTTCGTGCGGTCCGCGAGCGTATAGCCGAGGGCGTTGAGCGCATTGGCATGGTTGGGGTCGCGCTCGATGATGGCGCTGAAGTCGCTTTCCGCCACCTCGAGATCGTCGAGGTCCACCGCGAGCATCCCCCGTGCGTAGAGCAGGCCGGCGTTCCCGGGCCACTCCTCGAGCGCAGTGTCGTAGACCTGCATCGCCTCTTCGTGGCGAGAGTGTTGAAGGAGAATGTCCGCTTCGACGCGGTAGAGGCGCAGCGTCTCGTCCGTGCTGCGCCCGTGCAGGGCATGCAGGCGCGCGCGCGCCTCGTCCACGCGACCCGCCTCCGAGAGCAGGAGCGCGATCCGTATCTGCGCATTCATCCGGTTGTCGCCCCGGTCGACCCGGTCATAGGCGTCGAGCGCCGCCTCGTAGCTCCGGCGCACTTCCGCGATCCGACCGAGGTAGTACCAGGCTCCGTCCCGGCGCTCGATGCTCTGCGTGAGCCGGCGAAACTCCTCCTCCGCCCGGTCGAAGGCGCGGAGCTGAAACAGCACCAGTCCGAACGCGTAGCGCAGGTCCTCGTTGCCGTCGTCCTCTTCGAGCAGACGCTCGAACTGCACGCGCGCTTCGTCGAAGCGACTCGCGTCCACCAGCAGGCGCGCGTAGGTCGTCCTGAACGTGTTCGATCCGGGCTTCGACTCCAGGGCGCGTTCCAGCACCGCCAGCGCCCGCGGCAGATCGTCCCGCTGCTGGTGGATGCGCGCCAGCAGCACGGTCGCGTGCTCGTTGTCGGGCTCGAGGCCGAGCACGCGTTCGAAGGCCCGCTCCGCCCGGTCGAACTCTCCGAGCGCAGCGAGGAAGTGGCCCAGGGCGAAGTGGGCACGCGGATCGCCGGAGCGGTCCGCCACCAGCTTCTGCATGACGTGGATCGCGGCATCGGGAGCGGTGCGGGCGGACGAGCCGGAGCTGTTCATGTCGCGCAGCAGGATCTCGCTCACTCTTCGCAGGCCCTCTCCGGGAGAGCCGCTCTCCGTGGCGGCCACGACGCCACGAAACACCTCCGCCGCGTCGTCGAGCGCACCCGCCCGCACCAGGAGAAGGGCACGGAGCTCATCGACCTCGAGGCTCCCGGGGGCGAGCTCGGACCACAGCGCCACCGCCTCCAGGCCGCCTTCGGTGTCGCCCGAGGACATCGCGAGATGCACCGCTCGTTCCGCCGCCGCCGGGTCCCCGCTCTCCTTCGCCACCGCGAGGTAGTTTCGAAACGACAGGGGAAGGTCTCCCTGCCACCGGGCGAGCTCCGCCTCGAGGAGAAGGTAGAGCGCATCCCCGGAGACCGAGGGTCCGCTCTCGCGGTGCTCGGGGGCCGCCGCTTCGAGCGGGGTCTCGGGAGTCGTGCCCACCTCCGCCGGCACCGTCACACAGCCTCCCAGCACCGCCCCTGCGAGCAGCAATCCGGGCCATGCCGGGCGCTGCGAGGCAGGCTCCGTGGTGATGACGCACTGGCGCAGATCGACCATGGCAGGGGGAAGTGCTGCTGGCGGGTAGGGCCCCCGCGTCTGCCGGCCGGCAGAGACGGGGAGCGGCAGTCGATTTCCCACTATAGCGCGCGGCGTCCACTCGGAGTAAGGTCGCTTCAGCGTCGTACCGGGGCTGATGGGTTCTCGGCCGTCCCGGTTCGCCGCCGGACAGCGTAGCTCCTCGATGCAGAAGCGCTTTCTTCGCTTGGCGAGGACTTCGCCCGAAGCGCTCGGCGATCGACACAACCCCTCGAGCTCATTGGACACGGTCAAGAGAACCCATCAGCCCTGAGTGTCGTACCGAGCGCCATGAACCCTGCGCTGCGCACCAAGCTGGACGGTCTCCGCGATCGCTTCGAAGAGCTCACCGGCCTGCTGTCGGAGCCGGACGCGGCGAAGGACCACGCGCGATTCCGCTCGCTCGCGAGAGAACATGCCGAGCTTCGCCCCGTCGTCGAGCTCTACCATCGCTATCGTCATGCGCTCACCCGGATCGAGGAGGCGGAAGAGATGCTCGGCGAGAGCGAGGAGGAGCTCGGGGCGCTGGCCCGCCAGGAGCTCGGGGAGGCGCAGGAAGAACGAAGCGGCATCGAGCTCGAGCTGCGAGGTCTCCTGGCGCCGCCCGATCCCGCCGACACCCGGAACATCTACCTCGAGATCCGGGCCGGCACCGGCGGCAACGAGGCCGCCCTGTTCGCGGGCGACCTCCTGCGGATGTACAGCCGCTACGCGGAGCGGCAGGGGTGGACGATGGAGCCGGTGAGCTCGAACGCAGGCGAGCAGGGGGGCTACCGGGAAGTCGTGGTGCGCGTGGTGGGCCGTGGCGCCTACGCGCGCTTCAAGTTCGAGCCCGGAGCGCACCGCGTGCAGCGGGTGCCGGTCACCGAATCCCTGGGCCGCATCCACACCTCGGCCTGCACGGTGGCGGTGCTCCCCGAGGCCGGGGGGCCGGGGGAAGTCGAGGTGAGCGCCAGGGACCTGCGCGTCGACACCTTTCGCTCTTCCGGCGCGGGCGGCCAGCACGTCAACAAGACGGACTCCGCCGTGCGCATCACCCACCTGCCGAGCGGACTGGTGGTCGAGTGTCAGGACGAACGTTCGCAGCACAAGAACCGGGCCCGCGCGATGGCGCTGTTGAAGGCTCGCCTGCTCGCCCGGGAACGCGAGCGGCACGACCGGGAGCGGGCGCAGTCTCGTCGCCTGCAGGTGGGAAGCGGCGATCGATCGGAGCGGATCCGCACCTACAACTTTCCCCAGGGCCGGGTGACCGACCACCGCATCAACCTGACCCTGTACAAGCTCCCCGAGGTGCTGGAAGGCGCGCTCGACGAGCTTCTCGAGAACCTGAGCGCGATGCACCAGGCGGAACAGCTCGCGGCTCTGGAGGAAGACAGCCGTTGACCGCGTAGGGGAGCTCTGGGAGCGGGCGCGGGCCCGCCTTCCGGACGTGGGCGCGGACTCCCGCCGCGAGGCCGCGGTGCTGCTCGCCCACGTCCTGGGAAGGCCCGGTCAGTGGCTCTACGCGCACGTCCGGGATCCGGTGCCGCTCCCGATGAGACGGCGCTTCGAGCTTCTCGTCGAGCGGCGCGCGCGCGGAGAGCCGGCCGCCTACCTGACGGGCCGGCGCGAGTTCTGGTCCCTGGACCTCGAGGTGACGCCCGCGGTCCTGGTGCCCCGGCCCGAGACCGAACGTCTCGTCGAGGTCGCGCTCGAGCTCGTTCCCCCCGCCGCCCGGCTGCGACTCGCGGACCTGGGCACCGGGTGCGGCGCCATCGCTCTCGCGCTCGCCCGGGAACGTCCGGAATGCCACGTCATCGCCACCGATGCGTCCGCCGCGGCCCTCGCGCTCGCCGCCTCGAACGCCGCGCGTCTGGGACTCGAAAACATCGAGCTCCGCAGAGGCCGTTGGTGTGTCCCTCTCGAAGGGGAACACCCCGCGCTGATCGTGAGCAACCCGCCCTACGTGCGCCAGGAGGACCCCCACCTCGACGGAGACGGCGTGCGCTTCGAGCCCCGCGAGGCCCTGGTCGCCGGTGAGGACGGCCTCGCCGCGATCCGGGAGATCGTGTCCTCGGCCCCCCGCCACCTGCCGGCGGCCGGGCGCCTGCTGATCGAGCACGGGGCCGGGCAGGGGGAGGCGGTACGCGGACTCCTCGGGGAGCGGCGCTTCCGCGACATCGTCCAGTATCGCGATCACGCGGGACGGGAACGGGCGGTGTGCGCCGCGTGCCCCGCCCCGCCCCGATGAGGAAGGGCGGACCCGCCGGCCCTGCGGGTGTCGAGCCAAAGCAGAGATGTCCCCTTCCGAACGCCGCCGCTCGGGTCGGGCCGGCCTCGGGCTTCGGTCACTACGCTCCCTGCGCCCGAGGCCGGCGCCGCGAGCGGCCAGCAATTCTCATTTTGGCGCCTGACTTCACCCTGAGCCGCAAGCCGTCTT
>CAYFYD010000275.1:0-5939 GCA_964347195.1 uncultured Ectothiorhodospiraceae bacterium | reverse complement strand
AAGACGGCTTGCGGCTCAGGGTGAAGTCAGGCGCCAAAATGAGAATTGCTGGTTGTTCAACGAGCGGATCCATCTCGGAACGACCGTATTCGCTTTGCGAGGAGTTGTTCGGGCGACGGTTGTCGCGCTGCCAGAGAGGGGGCGATGTGGCCAGCGATCGCAGCCCCCTCATGCGCAAGGTGCGAAACACGTATCTCGAGAAGGAAACGGAGCTCGGCCGAGACCTGCGCCTGGTGGGCGTCGAAGGGCATGCACTCGACGCCCAGCTTGGCCACGTCGGCCCGTATCGCGGCATCCGCAAGCCGCAAGTCGGAAAGGACGGCCCCGACCTCCGCCAAGTTCACGGCGGAGGCCACGGATCACACGATGCGCTCGCGAACGTACTCTGCGCCCGGCTCGTTCTCGATGAGGGCGAGCATTGCCGATGCATCAATCACGTAGTCAGGCATCGCCTTCCTCCTTCCGGGCTTCGCGGCGCCGCTCCCCGATGAGCACATCGACCAGGCTGGAAAGCGGGGGATCGTGTCTCGCCACCAGCTCCTGCACTTGCCGAATCGCCGTGGCGCGGCTGTAGACGCGGATCTCGTCCCTCTTCACTTCCAGGAAGACGTCGTCCTCGTCCTCGATGCCGAGCGCCGCCATGAAAGGTCCGGGGATCGCCAGCAGGCCACCGGGGGCGAGGGCGACCCGCACCGGATCGAGACGCTCCGCCGATGGCGCACCGCGCACGGCGAAGGCGCCCGGACTGGCCTCGCCCGTGCCTCCCGGCCCATGACCCGCGGCACCGGCGGCGGGTATCGGGCTCCGTGGTGCACTTGACTCGCCACCCGGCGCCGGCCCTTTGAGGACACTGTAGACGTACCCGGGCGCGCAACCAAGCCATTTCGCGATGTCCGCCGGCTTCAGACCCAGATCGTGGAGTCGCGGGATCTTGTCCTTCTTGGTCGCGTCGCTGTCCACGATGCCTCGAATGTCGGCTTCGGCTGCATTTTCCTGTGCATGGTCCATTGAAGTCACCGGTCGTACATGTCAGGTTGGGGGCCGGAATGGTAGTACCACCCATTTACCTGTCAATCACTACTGGCAGGTTGTTGTGTCATGACGCCGGCGGTCGGAGTGAGGTGAGGGCAAGTCGCGACCCGGGCGGGGCTCGGCTTCGCACTCCTCGCACGCGCGCTCGCGTGTCCTTGGTTCCTGGGCGCAGCGTTCACGCTTGCCATCGAAACCGGCACCGTCCTCACCGTGCCTGGCGTCACGATCTCGCTCCGAACACCGCGTGGCCGAGGCCGGGTTCGCTCAGAACAGGGTGTTGACGAAGAGGCGTCCCTTGTCGGTGACCCTCTGCTGCCCGAGGGTCATGCTGCACACGTGATAGGAGCGAGGCAGAATCCCGCCGAAGCCGACCGCGATGGAATCGGGACGCGCGACGAGGAGCGGCTCCTCCTCGAGCGCCTGCGCCGCGGCGGAGATCTCCTCCGCGGAGGCGCCGATCCGCACCCACTCGCAGAAGGCGTCGGCCTGCGCCCTCCCCTTGAGCTCGATGTTGGCGCCCCAGCCCCCGACGAAGAGGGCGAGGGCGCAGCTCAGCCACCATCGAAACTTGAGAAACCACATGAGGCGGAGCGCCGCACCGGGAAGGGAATGAACGCCATGTTATGCCCGGCTATCGGACCGTATCCAGGCGGGTGCGGGGATGCCCAAGGTCCGTTTTCGTCCGGCGACGGGTGAAGCGGGCATGGTCAGCCGGCCATGGGGAAGCGCATGGCGTCGTCGGTGTGTCGGTGCGGGCCTCGTGAAGCGGTCCTCGATCGCAGGGCACGCCGATCCGTACCCGCTGCCCGCACTCGGTCACGACAAGACAACGGTCCTGCGGGGAAGCCGGAGCACGCCCGGCGAGCCGGCGGTGGCGAAGGGATGTGCGCCGATGTACGGCGCTCGCTGCCCTACCGGCTCGATGCGACCTCCAGGGCCCGGTCGAGGGCGGCGAGAAAGCACGCTGCGTGGCTCGACTGCAACACGAGGGGCGGGCGGACCTTGAGCACGTTCCCGTGGAGTCCCACCCGGCCGACCAGCACCCCGGTCCGCCGCAGCTCGTTCAGCACGGTCCGGGCCTCGGCCTCGGCCGGCGCCTTCGTCCCGCGCTCCCCCACCAGGTCCACGCCGAGGAAGAGTCCCGCCCCGCGCACGTCCCCGATGAGGGCGTGGCGCCGCGCGAGGCCCTCGAGGCCCGCCTTCAACTCCGCCCCTGCCCGTGCCGCGTTCTCCCGGAGGGCCTCGCGCTCGATCACTTCCAGCACCGCGAGCCCGGCGGCACAGGAAACCGGGTTGCCGCCGGTGGTGCTGAAGAAGTGGGAGTGCGCGGCGAAGCGCTCGGCGAGCTCGCGCCGGACCACGACCGCGCCGATGGGGTGTCCGTTCCCGATCGGCTTGCCGAGAGTGACGATGTCCGGGACCACGCCACCCCGCTCGAAGCCCCACATGTGGGAGCCGCTGCGCCCGAAACCCGCCTGCACTTCGTCGGCGACGAAGAGCCCCCCGGCGGCGTGCACCCGCGCGCGCACCCCGTCGAGATAGCCGGGGGCGGGATCGATGACGCCGTTGCTGCTGAACACGGGGTCCACGAACACCGCGGCCGGGGCGTAGCCCTTCGCCGCCAGACGTGCAAGCGCGTCGCCGGCGAGGGCCGCGTAGCGTTCGCCCCGGTCCGCGACGGAGCGGTCCCATGGCCCGCGGTACTCGTCGGGCGGTGGCAGGGTCGCGACGTGAGCGGCCGCTTCGGCGGAGTCGTCCGCGTCCTCGGGAGAGAGGGGAACGAGCGCGTCGGTAAACCCGTGGTAGGCCCGCTCCATGATCAACGCACCCTCGTGGCCGGTGCAGGCTTTGGCGATGCGCCACGCGAGGTCGTTGGCCTCGCTGCCGGAAGAGACCATGAAGCAGGTGTCGAGCGCCGGCGGCATCGTCGCGGTGAGGCGCTCCGCGTACTCCACGAGCGGCTCGTAGAGGTAGCGCGTGTTGGTGTTGAGGGCGGCCGCCTGCCGGGCGATCGCGTCCACCACCCGGGGGTGGCAGTGACCGACCTGCGGCACGTTGTTGTACGCGTCGAGCCACGTCTCCCCGTCCGGCCCGTAGAGCCAGACCCCCTCTCCCCGCACCACGTGCACGGGGCGCTCGTAGCTGAGACCGAGGCCGGGCGAAAGACGTGCGCGCCGCCGCTCGAGAAGCGCTTCGCTCGATGCCGTGGGCGTTGTGCCGCCGCCCGAGACTCGCACCGCTCGCAGGCCGCAGGCCGAGCGGTACATGCCCTCGAGCCCGTCCCGTCCCTCCTCGAGCGCCCGCCACATGCGCCACGTCTCGTCGCGCAGATGCTTGAACTGGGGACGCTCCTCGGGGAAGGGACGCCACGCCGCCAGCACCGTGGACACCGCGAGCCGCATGGCGGCGAGGTCCGCAATCAACGCGATCTCGACCGGCTCCCAGGGGGTGACGGAGTGGTAGCCGGCCACGATCTCGGCGCCGCGGACCAGGGGGTCCGGGCGCTCGAAGGGGATCTCGGCTACGGGAACCGCGAGCTCCTGCACCAGCGGCGCGTGGACGAGGTCTCCGAAATCGAAGACCCCCGCAACGCGCCACGCCTCGGCGGGGTCCACCACCGCGTTGTGGTAGGAGATGTCGTTGTGGATGACCTGGGCGCGCAGTCCGGCCAGCTCCGGCGCCACGTTCCGCTCGAAACGCTCGAAGGCCCGCTCCGCGAATTCGCGCTGCCCGGAGTCCTCGACGTGTTCGCAGAGCCCCGCCAGGTGTCCGGCGCGCTTCAGATCCCAGCACAGGGGATGGTCCGCGGCGGGATGAAAGAAGGCGCGGAGCGCGCGGTCGAGGCGGGCCGCGAACGCCCCGCAGTCCCGAAAGAGCCGGGAATCGCCGGGCGCGCGGTCCAACGGCTCCCCCGGTGTGTAGCTCATCATCCGCACGCGAAAGCGCGACCCGTCCCCGCCGTCGCAGCGCGCCCACCGCTCGCCGGCGAGCGTGCGCACCACTCTGGGTACGGACAGCCCGGGGTCGCAGACCGCCATGTGCTCGAGCGCCGCGCTCTGGAAGTCCAGAAGCTCGTCCGGCTCGGCCGGGTTGGCGACCTTCAGCAGCCGGTCCCCTCCCGCGCCGCGGATGTGGAAATTGGCGTCCCGTTCGCCCCCCAGGGCGCTCGCCCGGCCCCTCACTCCGAACTCGCGCTCCGCCATCCCTTCGGCCTCCACCGCCGCGACCTCCGGCCGAGGCGATTCGATGGTGCGAAGGAGCGCCGCGCTCTCGAAAGCCCGCAAGGACCGGTCCTCAACCGACGCCGACGCGCATCGCGGGCTACCCGGCGCGGCGTGGGGCGAGGGAGAGCCGAGCGAGGGGCGTGCGCTCGAGCCACGCGCCGATCCCCATGGACTCGACGGCGGCAATCAGGGCCCCGCCGCACCCGAGGGCGGCATCGCCGAGGGCGATGATCCGGCGGTTCGGCTGGGCGTGCGGGGCGGCCGCGCGCAACCTCCGGGCGAGCTCGCGCTCACGGCCCTTCTCGTGCATGCAGGCGACGATGAGCGCGGCCGCGGTGGAGCGGCTCACCCCGGCGAAGCAGTGCACGAGCATCGGCGCGCTCCCGTCCCACGCGGCCGCGAAGTCCATGATGCGCCGCACGTGGCCGGCGTTGGGCGGGACGGCGCCGGGAAAGGGCTCGACGATGTCGTGACAGCCGATGAAGAGGTGGTGCTCGGGGAACACCCCGGGAGGAGTCGCCGGGTTGTCGTCGGGGACGACCAGGGAGAGGAGATGGCTCGCCCCCGTCGCGTGCACGTGGCGCGGCATCTCCTCCAGATTGCTGATGTACAGGTCCGGCATCGCCCGAAGATCATCGCACGCCGCCGCCCCGGCTCATAGAAGGCGCGCGCGGTGCCCGGAGGCGCGTGCGGTGCCCGCGGGCCTTCACTCCGCCGCGATGGCCGCGAACGATTCACCGGTCCCGGCCCGGTGCCGCGCACGGCTCCGGGCGGCGGCCCCGAACTCCCGGAACAGCGCCTCCGAGAGCGCGTGCTCCTCGGGCTTCCACTCCGCGTGCCACTGCACCCCCACCGTGAAGGTGAGGTCGTTGCGGAGGCGCACCCCCTCGATGAGGCCGTCCGGGGAGCGGGCTTCGACCTCGAGGCGCGGAGCGAGGCGGTCGATGCCTTGTCCGTGCAAGGAGTTCACCATCACTTCGGAACGTTCCACCAGTCCTTCGAAGGTTCCGCCCCGCGTGAGGCGAACCGGGTGGCGCAGCTCGAACACCTCCTCCACCGTCAAGTCATCGCGCCGCGGCATGCGATGGTCGTCCATGCCCGGCATCTGGTGCACGCGGTAGTGCAAGGTACCGCCGAGAGCGACGTTCAGCTCCTGGATGCCGCGGCAGATTCCGAACACCGGCACTTCGGCCTCCACGCAGGCCCGCACGAGCGGGAGCACGGTGTTGTCGCGACCGGGATCGATGAACTCGTCGTCGGGGAAAGGGGCTCCCCCGTAGTGGTGCGGCTCGACGTTGGCGCGCCCGCCGGTGAGCAGCAGCCCGTCGATGCCGGCGGCGAAGCGCTCGACGTCGATCCGGTCGGCAAGGGC
Source organism: uncultured Ectothiorhodospiraceae bacterium (assembly GCA_964347195.1). Taxonomy (GTDB): domain Bacteria; phylum Pseudomonadota; class Gammaproteobacteria; order HK1; family HK1; genus JAJEAD01. The sequence goes on along the minus strand of CAYFYD010000275.1, from coordinate 311 downwards.
GGGGAGGATGATCGGCACGCACTGCGAGAAGCGCTCCACCGATTCGACGCAGGTCGACGCGGCAGCGTGTACCCGGTAGCCTTCCGGCCGGACCTCGATCTGGCTCGCCGGCACACAGACGAGCGGTGGGCAGTCGTTCAGTGCTCTTCCCTCCGGGTTCGTGTCGGTCATCGCTCAGGCTGCGGCCTGCGATCGCAACGCGCGAGCAAAGCATCCCGGCGCGGCAATGTCAAAGACGAACCTGATGAGCCAGCAGTTCTCATTTTGCTCGTCGGGTCCCGCGGCAGGATCGGCACGACCGTCGATCTGCC
>CAYFYD010000274.1:0-5940 GCA_964347195.1 uncultured Ectothiorhodospiraceae bacterium | reverse complement strand
CGAGCCCCGGACGAGATCCGGCCCACTGGCGGCTTCCACGCAGCCCACAGACTGCCGTGACCGCACTGACGAGAGCACTCCGGTCCCTCCGAAGCGGATGCTCAGCCCGCGTGAAACAGCCCTGCTGATGAGCTGATGACGTCCACAGCCCGGCTTTCGAGCGCCGGGCCGCGCGTTCCCGAGTGGGGTCGGGGCCCTGCGCCCCCTGCGGCGGGCGGGTGGGGTCGGACATCGCCGTTTCGGGGACACCGGGAGAGCCTGCGCCCCTCCGCCGGGCGGTCGGGACGTTGCGGGCTCGACGCCGTGCGGGCGGGGCGTTGCGGGCTCGACGGCGGGCGGGCGGGGCGTTGCGGGCTTGTCGGCGGGCTTGCGCACTCGGCCCCTCGCCCGGTCCGCACCGGGGCTGAGGACTGGGCGCATTCAGGAGGCCCTATGGATTCCCGCCCCCGCTTTCGCCGGGGGCAGGCTTTGCACGGGAATGACGGCATGGACGTTCCCGAGGTCATTCCGGCGCAAGGCGTTCCTGACGTCATTCCCGCGGAAGCGGGAATCCATTGACGCAATGCCCCGTTCCGGGCTTCAGGTCCCCGCGAAGCTTGTCCCCGACCCCGATCGGGGAGCGGGAATCCCGGGAACGACTATGTCGCGCCCGAACCGTCTTCCTCGTCCGGCGCAGGGCCCGCAGCACCCCGTACTCTGTCCCTCATGGCGTCCAGATACGGATCCGTGATGCCGGCCCCGCGCAGCGCCGACACGCTGTGTTCGAGGTACTCGAGGCAGGACCCGAGCTCCCCGCGGGCGGAGGCGATGCAGGCCGCGCGCTCCTCGTCGCTCAGGCCACCGGCATACTGTGGGTGGCGGCAGTCGGCCACGAAGGCGAGCACGCTCTGCCCCTCCCCGTTCTCCCGCCGCCCGCAGAGCCAGCGCGGCAGGTAGACGCCGGTCAGCATCTCGCGCGCCCAGAGCGCCTCCAGCGATACCGCGAGGCGGGCGGCCGGGACCTGCAACGCCATCCCCTCGCAGCCGGGGCCGCCCGCCTCGAGGCCGAGACCGAGTCCCGGGCGCTCGGGTCGGCCCCGGGCCTGCACCGTCCAGACACAGAAGGCCCGCCGGTAGCCGGGCAGGAGCAGGCGTCGCGCGGCGGCGGCTTCGAAGCAAGGCCGCCAGATGAGAGAGGCGTAGGCGAACACCCAGACGTCGTCCCGGTCCGGCGCCGCGTCGAGAGTCTCGCGCAGACTCTGCGCCCGAACCCCGGCCTCGAGCGGAGCGAAGGGCCCGATCCGACCGAAGGGACGGGCGCCAGCGCCTCCGCCCACCGACTCCGACCGGTCGGGACGATGCGGAGCCGGCGGGTCGATGCGGCGGGCTTCGGCGACCGAGCTCCCCACCGATTCCGACCGGTGGGGATGACACGGATGAGACGAGGGCGGCGTCCGGATGGTTGATCCTCCTCGAGTTTCGGGATTCGTTGACCGAAGTGGATTCCCGCTTCCGCGGGAATGACGATGAGGGGGCGCGGGAATGACGATGAGGGGGCGCGGGAATGACGATGAGGTGGTGCGGGAACCCATCGCCTGATTCCGGTGTTTCACACCCCGGGAGTCGAGATCCTCGACGGACCGTGACCGCCATGCCGAGACGCTATCCGGGTCCCTCGCGCCGCCGGAACGCCACGACGAGGTTGTTCGCGGGCATGGCCGCCTTCTCGACCAGGTGGAGTCCCCGTTCGGCCGCCCGCGCCTCCACGTCCCGCAGGTCCCGTACCCCCCAGCGCGGGTCCTGCGCGCGCAGACTCCGGTCGAAGGCCGCGTTGCTCGCGCTCGTATGCCCTCCGTCCACCCGGAAGGGGCCGTAGAGCACCAGGAGCCCGCCCGGCGCCAAGTGCCGCTCCGCCCCGCGCAGCAGGCCGAGGCACGCGGACCAGGGCGCGATGTGGAGCAGGTTGGCGCAGTAGACGACGTCGAAGGTGCCGACCGGCCAGGGCGCCGCGGCCGCGTCGAGGAGGACCGGCTCGCTCATGCCGAGCGCGCCTTCGCTCGCCGCCCACGCCGCGATCGAAGCGAACGCGGAGCCGTCCGCCTCCGAAGGCTGCCAACGGGTCCCGGGCAGTGCGGCCGCGAAGAAGGCGGCGTGCTGGCCGGTACCGCTCGCCACTTCGAGCACCCGGGCGCGTTCCGGCACGAGGCGGCGCAACACCTCGAGGATGGGGCCGCGGTTGCGCTCCGCGGCCGGGGCATGGCGCCGGGCGCCGAGCTCGGGCGCCGGCGTCCTCCACCCCGTGGCGCAGCTCCTCATACCGCGGTGTTTATCCATACGTTGGCGGGCTTGGTGTACTCGTAGATGGCGTCCAGCCCGCCCTCGCGGCTCTTGCCGCTGTCGCCGAAGCCGCCGATGCGTGCCATCGGGGCGCCGAGCCGGTAGCAGTTGACATACTGGATGCCGGCCCGCACCGCGCGGGTGAGGCGCATCGCGGTGCCGAGATCGCGGGTGAAGAAGCCCGCCGCGAGGCCGTACCGGGTGTCGTTCGCGAGCGCGATCGCCTCCGCCTCCGTCGAGAAGGGCGTCACGGTGATGACCGGGCCGAAGAGCTCGGTGTCCACGATGGGCAGGGAGTGGTCGCGACACAGCAGCACCGTCGGCTCGAAGTACCAGCCCCGCTCCGGGGAGTCCGGCGCCCGGCCGCCGACGAGGAGCTCGGCGCCGGCCGCCACCGCCTCGTCGACCGCGGCCTGGACCCGCGCGCGCTGGCCTTCCGTGGCGAGCGGTCCCATCTGGGTTTCGGCCGACATCGGATCGCCGATGCGGATCGCGCTCGCCGCGGCGGTGAAACGGGCGAGGAAGTCCTCGAAGATGTCCTCGTGCACGATGGCCCGGGAGCTCGCCACGCAGCTCTGGCCGGCCGAGCCGAGGAACACTCCGGCCATGAGGCTGTTGACCGCGTTGTCGAGGTCGGCGTCGGGGAACACGAGCGCGGGCGACTTTCCGCCGAGCTCGAGCGAGATCTCGGCGAGGTTGTCCACCGAGTTGGCGACGATGCGCCGGGCGGTGGCGGGTCCTCCCGTGAACGCGATCCTGGACACGAGGGGATGGCCGGTGAGGACGCGGCCGCAGGGCTCGCCGGTGCCGGTGACGAAGTTGACGACCCCGGGCGGGATGTCGGCCACCTCCTCGACGATCTTCATGAACTCCAGCAGGGGGGCGGAGCAGAGCTCCGAGGTCTTGACGACGATGGTGTTCCCGGCCGCGAGCGCGGGGCCGAGCTTCAGCGACAGCAGCCACAGCGGGTTGTTCCAGGGGATGACCGCTGCCACCACCCCCATCGGCACCCGGTGGGTATAGGACTGGATGCCGGGAAAGGGCACGCTGAAGGTGTGCCCGACCGCCTTGTCCGCGAGCTCGCCGTAGAACATGAAGAAGTCGGCGCAGAACTTCTGGAAGCCGGTGGACTCCGTGAAGATCTTGCCCGCGTCGGCAACCTCGAGACGGGCGAGGCGCTCCCGGTGACCGAGAAGCGCGGCCGCGATCGTCATGAGGATCCGGCCGCGCTCGACCGCGGAGGTGGTGGCCCAGGGACCTTCGGTGAAGGCCCGGTGCGCGGCGCGCACCGCCCGGTCCACGTCCTCCTCCTGGCAGTCGGGGAGGTCGCACCACGCTTCCTCGGTCGCGGGGTTCGTCGAGACGATGCGCCGGCCGCTCGCCGCATCGCACCACTCGCCGTCGATATACGCCTGAAACGAGACCCGATCGCTGCTCACCGTGACCTCCGACCTGCGGTCAATGCCCTGCTCCGCACCAGTCTAGCGCGAATTGCTCACCGGGCTTCTCGCGCGAGTGCGTCGAGACACCGCTGCTCGAGCGGGAGCACGCCCCTGCCCCTCAGCGGCACAGGTCCTCGAGCCCCTCGACGACCTGCTCGCGGGTCCGGTCGTTGACGATGACCACGATGCGCGAGCGCCGTTCGCCCGGGGGCCAGCGCTCGAGGCGCGAGAGGGGGTGGAAGACGTGCTGCACCCCGTGCACGACCACCGGCACCTCGCTTCCTTCCACGTCGAGCACGCCCTTGAGGCGCAGCAGCGCGTCGCCGTGGCGCTCGATGAGGCGCTCCACCCAGGCGACGAAGCGGGGCAGCGGCAGCGCCTGTTCCGCTTCGAGGCAGTAGGCGCGGATGCGCTCGTCGTGCCGGTTGACGTCGTGGTGCGGGTGGCCCTCGTCGCGGTACGCGGCCTCGTTCAGCCAGCCTTCGATCCGCGGGTCCCTGCCGTCTCTGCCGAAGGGGCCGGCCCCGAAGAGCCGGGAGGGCGCCACGTCCCCGTACCGCGCCTCGAGCAGAGGCGCGCCGCGGTTGATCCGGCGCAGGCGCCCGCGCAGCGCCTCGGCGTCCGGGCGCGACGCGAGGTCGGTCTTGGTGAGCACGAGCCGGTCCGCGACCGCGACCTGGCGCAGCGACTCCGGATGGCGGTCGAGCTGCCGGGCGCCGTGGACGGCGTCGACGGTGGTGACGATGGCGTCGACGCGGAACGCGGCCTCGAGCGCCTCGTGGGCGAGCAGGGTATGCAGGATGGGCGCGGGGTCCGCGAGCCCGGTCGTCTCGATGAGCGCCTGCCGGAAGGGCGGGATCGCGCCCTCGGCCCGTCGCTCGTCGAGCGAGACGAGGCTGCTCACGAGGTCGTCACGGATGGTGCAGCACAGGCAGCCGGAATTGAGGAGCACCGTCTCCTCGTCCAGAAGCTCCTCCACGAGCAGGTGGTCGATGCCGATCTCCCCGAACTCGTTGACCAGCACCGCGGTGTCGCGCATTTCGGGGTGGCGCAGCAGCGCGTTGAGCAGGGTAGTCTTGCCGCTCCCGAGGAAGCCGGTGAGGACCGAGACCGGGGTCGCGGGCGCGGCGTCGAGGCTCATCTTCCCGAAGGGTCCCGTGGCCCGAGAAGAGCCGGATCGAACGCGGGCTCGGGTACGCCCTTGGCCGCGCCCGACAGCACGAAGACGTCGCCGTGCGGCGACTCGGGCCCGGCGCCGTCCTCGAGGGCGGCGCTGGTGGCGAAGAGCAGCGAGCACTCCTCGCCGCCGAACGCGCAGGACGTGACGTTACTCGCCGGCAGCGCGATGACTTCCGCGACCCCGCCCTCGGAGTCGTAGACCGTGATCCGGCCGCCCTGCCAGTGGGCGCTGTAGAGCCTTCCCGCGCGGTCGGTGGTCATTCCGTCGGGGGCACCCGCTGCTTGCGGGACCTCCGCGAACAGCGCCCGTCCGCCCGGCCTTCCACCCGCGTCGAGCCCGTAGCGCAGGATCCTCCCGCCCACGGAGTCCGCGAAGTACGCCACCTTCCCGTCGGGTGAGAAGGCGGGTCCGTTCGCGATGACGAACCCCCGATCCACGCACTCGGCGCCGGACGCGCCGATCCGGTGGAGCGACCCGATCGGCGCGCGCTCTTCGGCGTCGGCAGTGCCGAGCCAGAGGGCTCCGTCGGGGGCAACCTTGCCGTCGTTGAAGCAGGTTCCCTCTCCGGGGACGAGCGGTGCCGGGAGCCGGCTGACGGCGCCGCTGTCGGGGTCGAGACGAAGAAAGCGCATGGCGGTGACCAGCAGCACGCACCCGTCGTTCAGCCGGACGAGGCAGGCGAGGTCTTCCTCGAATTCGCCCGCGATCACCCGATCCTCAGCGCGGGAGGGATCGAAGCGATGCACCTCGCGACCGGACATGTCGACCCACAGGAAGACCCCGTGGTCCGGAAGCCACAGCGGCCCTTCGCCCAACCGGGCCCCGGCCGGATTCCGGCCGCAGATCTCGAACGCCATCGGCAACCTCCAGAGGGCTCCAGGACCATTCAGAAGTCGAGTTGCGGGGTTCGAAGTACTGGAATCAGGCGATGGATTCCCGCTGACCAAGGGAATGACGAGGAGTGGCACCCTGCGCATTGTCCGTCATTCCCGCGGAAGCGGG
>CAYFYD010000273.1:0-5951 GCA_964347195.1 uncultured Ectothiorhodospiraceae bacterium | reverse complement strand
ACGAGGCGCTCGCCCGGCAGTACCTCTGATGCTGCTCGACACGGACGTGCCGATCGACATCGCCCTCGATCGGCGAGGTGCCGGTCACCCGCCGGATCGAAGGGAAGATGGTGGAGGCGGCGGGAATCGAACCCGCGTCCGCAAGCACTCCGCCTTCGGATCTACATGCTTAGCCCGGTCTAGTGTCTCTTGCCGATCCGGCACCCGACGGGCAGGGATCCGTATCGGCCAGCCCCTTGGGTTTTAACGGTTCAGGTCGGGGCGACCCTCTCCGCGAGCCCGTGTGGATCTGACCCCTGGCTCCGTACGCACGAGCACGTGCCGGTCAGAGGCTGGCCGCCTCAAGCAGCCAGAGCGTAGTTGTCGTCGTTGGCAACTATCTGTTGTGCAGTTGGATTTACGAGGTGTGCTGCTCCTCGGCATGCACCTCGGGTTTTGCTACCCGCGTCGAATCCATGTCGCCCCCATCGGGCACCGCACAGTCTACGCGAGGTGACGGCCGGCGTCACCCCGGGTTCCTCATCAGGCGTTCGCGCTGCCGTTGCCAGTCCCGTTCGCGTTCGCTCGCACGCTTGTCGTGCTGGCGCTTTCCGTGCGCAGTGCCGATGAGCGCCTTGGCGCGTCCCCGAACCCAGTAGAGCTTCAAGGCGATGGCGGTGTATCCGCGTCGTTCGACCGCCCCGATCAGACGACTCAACTCTCGCCGGTGCAGGAGCAGCTTTCGCGCCCGAGCGGGTTGCGGATCCACGTGGGTGGAGGCACTGGGCAGCGGGCTGATGTGGGAGCCCTGGAGCCACGCCTCGCCGTTGTCGAGCTGAACGTAGCTGTCGCGAAGCTGGGCGTGTCCTTGACGCAGGCTCTTGACCTCCCAGCCTTCGAGGACGAGCCCGGCTTCCAGGGTCTCTTCTATCCGATAGTCGTGCCGGGCCTTGCGGTTGGTGGCGATGACGTTCGAATCCGATGCCCGCTTGCGTTTGCCTTTGCCCATCGATGGCGGTCCGCGTGACCGGCGGGAAGGACGGGATTCTTCCACAGCGACTTTCGTCGATACAATCGCGCCGCTCGGAGCTCTTCCCGGTGTCCCTGGAGCGCAGCCCATCGTGCCCGTCGTCAACCGCAGCGCCCTGGTGCCGCACTGCGCCGCCGACATGTATGCGCTCGTGGCCGACATCGAACGCTATCCCGAGTTTCTTCCCTGGTGCTCGAACGCGACCGTCCATTCGCTGTGCGGCAGCGAGGTCGAGGCCAGCCTCGAGATCGCCCGGGGTCCGGTGCGCAAGTCCTTTCGCACCCGCAACACGCTCCACCCGTGTCGCCTCATCGAGATGTCCCTCGTTGCCGGACCCTTGCGGCGCCTCGACGGCGAGTGGCGCTTCGTGCAGCTCGGCCAGGGTGGCTGCCGGGTCTCGCTCCGACTCGAGTTCGCCTTCTCCAGCCGGGTGATGCAGACGATGCTCAACCCGATCTTCCGCGAGATCGCCGACTCGCTGGTGGACGCCTTCTGCCACCGGGCGCAGCGGCAGTACGGTGGCGCTTCCGGGGCTGGATGAGCGGTAGCCGGGGCTTTCCGGGGCGGCGCGGAGCCGGAGAGGGTACGGGGCGGCGCGGGACGGCGATTGCCGAGGGGAGCGCGCACCGGCGAGCGGGGTTGCGGGGGCATCACCTCGGGGGGTGGCCAATGACGCGTGAGCACGACCGGAATCTCCACGGGGGTGGACCCCTTGCCGGCGCGTTCGAGGTGGAGGTCGCGTATGCGCAAGCGTCCCGCCAAGTGGTGAAGCGGGTGTCGCTCGCTCCCGGGGCGACGCTCCGGGATGCAGTGGAAGCCTCAGGCCTGGATTCGGACTTTCGCGAGCTTCGGGCCCGGCCCCTCGACGTCGGGGTCTTCGGCCGCCGCATGGACCCGGAGACGGCGCTGCGGCCGGGCGATCGCGTGGAGATCTACCGTCCTCTGCGCGCGGACCCGAAGGCGCTGCGTCGGTCTCGCGCCCGCCGGCAGCTCGCGACGGGACGCGGTGGCGGGGGAGAGCGCCGGGGACCCGCCTGAACACATCGACTCCTCCCCGGTTGCCGGGACGCCAGCCCGCCGCGCTACGGCAGCGGCGTGAGCGGCGGAGCGTGTCCGGCGAGGATCCGCCCGCTACTGCCGGCTCTGCGCGGCGCCGGAAGGGGAGGACGGCTCCGGGTCCTTCGCGGGTGACGCCGGCGTCGCTTCCCTCAGGTACTGGAGGAGGTTCCCGAACCAGCCTTCCTCCTCCTCCTCGTCGTCAGCCTCTCCCGGTGCGGACGGAAGGGGAGGTCCGGATTCCGGGCCGGGGGCCGCGCGAGCGAGCTCACCATCCCCCGCATCGCTCTCTTCCGGACCTGAAACCTCCACGTCCGCTTCCTCCGTCCCCTCCGCCTCTTCACCGGCGGCGGAGGGCTGCGGGCGCCCGGGGCTCTCTTCCGGGTCGGGACGCAGGAAATCGAAGCTCGGCACAACGGTGTCGAGGAACCCCTCCGAACGCTGCTCTTCCGGCACCAGCACCAGGGTTTCCCCCCGGGTGTTCTCGCGGGTGCCCTCTCCCTGGTGCACGTCGCCCTCGATGCGCACGAGAAGCTCGTCCTCGAAGAAGAGGGTGATCTGTCGCTGCTCGATCCTTCCTCCGCGGCGGGAATAGGTGAACACGTAGTCCCAGCGGTCCTGGTTGAAAGTGTCTATCAGCATGGGGGTGCCGAGGACGAAGCGGACCTTGCGCTTCTCCATTCCCGGAGAGAGACGGGCCAGCATGGTCTCGTCCAGGACGTTGCCCTGCTGGACGTCGATGCGGTAGACACCGACCGGCAGATCCGAGCAGCCCGTCCCGAGCAGGGTCGCACCGAGCAGAACGGCTCCGAGCAGTCGAAAGGGGCGGGGCATCACCGGCGTACCTGGACGAGGCGGCCATTATAGCGACCGGAAAGGCGGGGATTGCCTCAACATCTCCCGGGCGTGGGCCAGGCTCTGCGACGTGGGCTCGGTGCCCCCGAGCATGCGCGCGAGCTCGCATACCCTCTGCTCGTCGGAGACGGGGTAGGCGGCGGTTGTCGTCCCGTCGTCGCCGGCGTGTTTCTCCACCGTGATGTGGTGGTGGGCCCGGGAGGCGATCTGGGGAAGGTGAGTGACGCAGAGCACCTGCCTCGACTCCGCCAGCGCCCGCAGCCGCTCGCCGACGATGCTCGCGACGCGGGCGCCGATGCCGGCGTCGACCTCGTCGAAGATCAGGGTGGAAACCCCGGCGCAGTCGCTGGCCGAGGCCTGGACGGCGAGGCTGATCCGTGACAGCTCGCCTCCGGAGGCGATCCGAGCCACGGGCCGCAGCGGCTGGCCGGGATTCGCGCTGACGAGGAACTCCACCCGGTCCGTGCCGTGCGGACCGGGAGGGCGTTCGGGCTCCGGCACGACCTGGATGCGGAAGCGGGCGCCTTGCATTCCGAGCTGTCGGAGACTCGCCGCGATCTCGCGGCTCAACGCCTCCGCCGCGACCCTGCGCTTCGCATGCACTCGCTGCGAGGCCTGCCGATACTCCTGCGACGCGGACTCGAGAAGAGCGCGCAGCTCGGACCGGCGGGCCTCGAGCCGCGTCAGCGAATCGAGCTCCCGGCGCATGCGTTCGAGGACCTGCGGGAGCTCCCGAGGGTCCACCCGGTGCTTGCGTGCGCCGGTGTGGAGCTCGGAGAGACGGGCATCGATCTGCGCGAGCCGGGCGGGGTCCACGTCGATGCGGTCCCGGATCCGCCGCAGGGTGCCGGCGGCTTCCTGGAGCTCCACGAGGGCGCCCTCGATCAGGCCGCGCAATTCCTCGCTCTCCGGGAGAAAACGGGCCATCCGCGCCGCCTCGCTCGTGGCTGCGGCGGCGAGGCTCGTAGCGGAAGGCCCCTCGTCGGCGTCGAGCGCATCGAGGGCCCGGCTGCTCGACGAGAGGAGATCGGCGCCGTGGCTCAGCACCTCGTGCGTCGCGAGCAGCTCGTCGAACTCGTCGACCGACGGGTTCAGCGCCTCCAGCTCGCGAACCTGCCACGCCAGGTACCCTTGCCGGTCTTCCCGTTCGCCGTCGAGGCGCGCCGCCTCGTCGAGCTCGCTCTGCAGGTCGCGGGCGCGGAGGTAGCTCGTCTTCAGCCGCTCCAGGCCCTCCGGGTCCCCGCCGCGCACGTCGACGATGTCGCGCTGCACGTCACGGCGCAGCAGCGACTGGTGGGCGTGCTGCCCGTGGATGTCCACCAGGCGATCGCCAAGGGTGCGCAGCATCTGCACCGGGACCGGTCGCCCGTTGACATAGGCGCGCGAGCGGCCGTCCCTGGCCAGGACCCGTCGGAGGAGGCACTCCCCGGCCTCGTCGTCGAGCTCGTTCTCGCGCAGCCACCCGTGGGCGGCGGAAGCGTGCCCGGGAGCGAAGGTCGCGCTGATCTCCGCCTTCGACGCGCCCGGACGCACCAGGGCGTGGCTCGCCCGTTCTCCGAGCGCGAGGTTGAGCGCGTCGATGAGGATCGACTTGCCGGCGCCGGTCTCGCCGGTCAGCACGGTCAGTCCGGCTCCGAGCTCCAGCTCCAGCCGATCGACGATGGCGAAGTTGCGCAGTTGCAGGTGAGTCAGCATCGCAGGGGTCGAGGGCGCGTCCGTCGCGGCCTCGGACGGCGTTCAGGGCTCGTGGGCCCAGTGCAGCTTGGCGCGCAGGGTGGCGTAGTGGTCGTGGCCCGCGGGATGGATCAGGCGCACCGAGGACGCTTTCCTGCGGATCGCGATCCGATCGCCGTGGGCCAGCTCCGTCGAGCTCTGGCCGTCGCAGGTGAGATGGGCGATCGGGTTGTCCCTCGCCTCCATGCGGATCTCGATCACGCTCGCGGCGTGCACGACGAGGGGCCGGCTGCCCAGAGTGTGGGGACAGATCGGAACGAGCACGATGGCGTCGAGGTTCGGGTGCAGGATCGGACCGCCCCCGGAGAGTGCGTAGGCGGTCGAGCCGGTGGGAGTGGAGACGATGAGCCCGTCCGAACGCTGGTTGTACACCAGGCGGCCGTCGATGTACGTCTCGAACTCCAGGAGGCGGGCGAGCTCCGCCTTGTGAGCGGCCACTTCGTTCAGCGCGTCGAAGCGCGCCACCACCTCGCCACCGCGTTCCACCGCCGCCTCGATCATCAGGCGCTCCTCTTCGTCGAAGCGCTCCTCCAGGATCTCGCCGACCCGCGCAACGACCTCGTGCGGCATGATGTCGGCGAGGAAGCCGAGGCGCCCCAGATTGATGCCGAGCAGCGCAACCTCGTGACCGGCGAGCGAGCGCGCAGCGCCCAGAAAGGTGCCGTCCCCTCCGATCACGATGGCGAGGTCGCACTGCCGGCCCAGCTCCTCCCGGGTCGCCACCGTCCCGGTGCGCCCGGGAAGATAGGCGGCGCTCGTCTCGTCCAGCACGACCCGGGCGGCCCGCGGATCGAGGAATCCGACGAGGCGTTGGAGGGTGTCGGCAACCTTCTCGTCGCCGGGCTTGCTGATCAGACCGATGCTCTCGAACATGAGCGGACCCTGGTTCGGGCGCGGATTCCCTGCTTCGGAGGCTCCCCGGTGCCGGCGTCGAGAGAGCGCTCGTGGCGGTGTCCCCGCGCCGTCTTCGTTCGGCTTCCCCGTTCCCGCGCATTGTACCGGCGCGACCGGGGCTCGGAGCGTGGCCGGGCCCGGAGGGCGGGGACCCCTGGCCGGGACGGGCGCGCCGCTTCCCTCTCTCCGCCCGGCTCCCGGCTCCGCCTCGAGGGCGGCACCCGGCCCCACGGGACCATTCAGAGGTCGAGTTGCGGGGTTCGAAACACCCGGAGTCCCTTTCGGTCGACCAATCCCGGAGCTCGGAGTCCGAAGCCGTCATGCCGGCGTTGGAAAAGCGCTGCCTGGCTCCGCAGGACCATTCAGAAGTCGAGTTGCGGGGTTCGAAGTACTGGAATCAGGC
>CAYFYD010000272.1:0-5955 GCA_964347195.1 uncultured Ectothiorhodospiraceae bacterium | reverse complement strand
GCTTCCCCCGAAGAGACCCCAGGGCCGGTGGGCGAAGCGTTCGCCCACGCCATTGAAGACACAGTCGTGCCCGACCGGGCGCACCCGGCGGCGCAGCCCCGTCCCGCCCCGGAATCGACCGGCGCCGCCCGAGTCCTCGACGAAGCTGTACTCCTCCACCCGCAGCGGGTACTCGGCTTCGATCGCCTCCACCGGCAGGTTGGAGGTGTTGGTGATGTGGACCTGGACCCCGTCCTTCCCGTCGCGGTCCGGCCGCGCCCCCATGCCCCCGCCCAGGGTCTCCAGGTACACGTAGTGCGCACCGCTGCGCGGATCGACACCGGCGAAGACCGCGGTCGTGTTCGCTCCGTTGGCGGCCGCCACCACCCGCTCCGGCAGCGCGGGCGCGAGCGCCCCCAGCACCACGTCGACGATGCGTTGGCAGGTGTGGGCCCGGCTCGCCACCGACGCGGGGAACACGGCGTTCAGGAGGCTGCCGGGCTCGGCCTCGATCCCGGCCACCTCGAGCACCCCCTCGTTGTTGGGCACATCCGGGTCGAGCAGGGCCTTGAGGCTGTAGCAGACGCTGGCGCGGGTCGCGTTCAGAGTCACGTTCACGTTGCCCGGCACCTGCGCCGAGGTGCCGCGGAAGTCGAAGTGCGCCCGCCGGCCGGCGATGCGGATCCGGATCCGGATGGGTATCGCGTGCGCATCGAGACCGTCGCCGTCGAGCACGTCCTCGAACTCGTAGACCCCGTCGGGAACGGTTTCGATCGCGTCGCGCAAACGCGCTTCGGTACGATCGATGATGTCGTCGAAGGCATGCGAGACCGACTCCGCGCCATAGGCGCCGACGACCTCCCGCAGGCGCCTCGCCCCGAGCCGGCAGGCCGCGATCTGCGCGAAGTAGTCGCCCCGCCGTTCCTCCGGGACCCGGACGTTGAGCAAGAGCAGATCGAGGAGGTCCTGTTGCAGCTCCCCCTCCCGGAACAGCCTGACGACGGGGATGCGCAGTCCCTCCTGATAGATCTCCGACATCCCGCCCGCCATGCTTCCCGGCGCCATGCCGCCGATGTCGGCGTGATGCGCGATGTTGCACAGGAACGCGATCGGCTCGCCGCCGACGAACACCGGCATCGCGAGGTTGACGTCGGGGAGATGGGTGCCGCCCGCCACGTGGGGATCGTTCGCAACGAAGATGTCGCCGTCGCGCAAGTCGCTCCCGTACTTCCCGAGCAAGCTCGCCATCAGGCCGCTCATCGAGGCGATGTGAATGGGCAGGGACTGCGCGGCCTGCACCACGAGGCGGCCCCGGGGGTCCATGATCGCGGTGGAGTGATCGTGGCGTTCCTTGATGTTCGTGGAGTAGGCGGACTTCATGAGGGCCACCCAGGTCTCGTCGGTCACCGAGCGCAGCGCGTTGGAGAGGATCTCCAGGCTCACCGGATCGAGGATCGCGGGCATCGTTCACTGTCCTCCCGAGGCGAGCGAGATGACCAGATTGCCGCCCGCGTCCACGTGAGCGGAGTCGCGAGGGAAGATCAGCGTGGTGGCGTCGAGCTGCTCCACGACGGCGGGGCCCTCGATGCGGTGGCCGGGCTCGAGACTCTCGCGCATGTAGACTGCGCTGCGCACGCTCTCGGTGCCCGAGAACCATACGTCCCGGTGCACGGAGGGCGCCGGCGCCGGTCTCCGCGGCGGCGCCCGCTCGGGTGGCGCCTCGTCGAAGACCCGCCCGCGGGCGGTGAGGCGGTAGTTCACGACTTCCACCGGATCCTCGCGGCTGTGGTAGCCGTAGGATGCCTCGTGCACGCGGTAGAAGCGCTCGACGAGCGCGTCGAGATCGGGCACCGCGAGGGCGGCACTGCCGGCGGCGCCGGCATCGAGGGGCACCGGGAGCTCGAAGTTCTGCCCGACGTAGCGCATGTCGAGCCGGAGATCGAGCCCGCGCTTCTCCGGGGGGATCGCTTCGACCGCGAACCACCTCGCCGCCAGGCCGAGCAGCTTCGCCACCCGCTCCCGCACCCGGTCGAGGGTGTCGCGATCGAGACGGGACCGCTGGCTGAGCACGAAGTCCTCCGTCAGGTCCGACACCACCAGCCCTTGGGCGCAGACGATGCCGGGGGCGCCCGGCACGAGCACCTCCGAAATGCCCAGACTCGCCGCCACGTCCCGAGCGTGCAGGGGCCCGGCCCCGCCGAAGGGCATGAGGGTATGGGCGCGCGGGTCGTGGCCCCGCTCCACCGAGAGCGTCCGGATCGCGCGCACCATGTTGGCGACCGCCACCCCGAGCACCCCGTGGGCAGCGCGTTCCACGCCGAAGCCCAGGCGCGCCGCCACCGGCTCGAAGGCCCGCCGGGCGAGCGGGACCTCGAGGGCCATCTCTCCGCCGAGCAGTCCGCGGGGCGAGAGGCGGCCGAGCAGCAGGTTGGCGTCGGTCACCGTCGGCAGCGACCCGCCCTGTGCGTAGCAGGCGGGTCCGGGCGCGGCCCCCGCGCTCCGCGGCCCGACCTTGAGCAGCCCGTCGCGGTCGAACCAGGCGATGGAACCGCCCCCCGCCCCCACCGTCTCGATGTCCACCATCGGCAAACGGACGGGGAAACCCGCGACTTCCCGGTGGTAGGCGATGTCGGCGCGGCGGCCGCGGATCAGAGCCACATCGGCGCTGGTGCCGCCCATGTCCAGGGTGATGACATCCTCGCGCGCGCCGAGGCGGGCGACGTGCAGCGCCCCCACCACGCCCGCGGCCGGGCCGGACAGCGCGGTGCGCACCGGCAGCTCCTGCGCGCGCCGGGGCGACATCAGACCGCCGCTCGACTGGTTGATGCCGATGGTCACACGCGGCGCCCGGCGGGTGAGCTCGGACTCCAGGCGCTCGAGATACGCCGACATCACCGGCTGCAGGTACGCATTCAGGACCGTCGTCGAGAAGCGTTCGTACTCCCGGAACTCCGGCTGCACGTCGCAGGACAACGAGAGCGGCAGTCCGGGCGCGGCGCGGCGCAGCGCCTCCCCGAGGGCGCGCTCGTGCGAGGGGTTCTCGAACGAGAAGAGCAGGCACACCGCGCAGGCGCCGGGGGCCTGGTCGCAGACCCGGCGCACCGCCTCCTCGATCGCCTCGGCGCCGAGCGCCCGTACCACTTCTCCGCCCGTGGTGACCCGTTCCGCCACCTCGAAACGGTGCTCGCGCGGCACCAGCGGCGGGGGGAAGTCGGCGAAGAGGTCGAACATGTGGGGACGGGTCTGGCGGCCGATCTCGAGCAGGTCCCGGAACCCCGAGGTAGTGAGCAGCACCACCTTGCCCCCGCGGCGCTCGATCAGGGCGTTGGTGCCCACCGTGGTGCCGTGGGCGAGGCGGGCGAGCCCGCCGGCCGAAACCCCGTGGTGAACGGCGAGCTCCTCGAGCCCGGCGAGGATCGCGCGCCCGGGGTCGTCGGGGGTGGACGGGCGCTTGTAGACGTGGACCCGGCGGCTCTCGCGGTGGCAGGCGTAGAAGTCGGTGAAGGTGCCGCCGACGTCGACGCCCACGTGCCACCGGGCCTCCGGATCATCCACGCGACTCGATTCGTCCATGACCATCCGCCTTCGAGATGCTGTCCACCGCTGCCGGCCGCGGCCCGCCGCCGGATTGTACGCCGGCAGCGGCCAAACGCCCTGCGCTCGCGCTCAGAACCGTTCTTGTCGCAACCAAGTGCCGGGCGGCGGGTGCGGATCTGCCGGCCGCGTGCCCGAAAACCGCTCCATGAGGCCCGAACAGACCCGAAGACGACGGAAGGCGCTCCCCGATAACCGGCCGAAGCGCCCGCTTCGCTCGTCGGCGGATAAGCCACAAGCCCAGCGCCCGCGCTTGTGCGGCCACCGCACCCCTTGTATAGAGGCGACAGTCCGCACGAGCGACGGGAGGAGAACGGCGATGCCGGTGCACTTCAGCGCGGAGGAGATGCAGGCGCGGCGCGAGCGATGCGCCGCCGCCCTCGCCGAGCGGGGACTCGACGCCCTGCTCATGTTCAAGCAGGAGTCGATGTACTACCTCAGCGGCTACGACTCCTTCGGCTTCAGCATGTTCCAGTGCCTGGTGATGGACGCCGGCGCACGCACCGCGCTCCTCACCCGCATGCCGGACCTCCGCCAGGCGCGCTACACCTCGGACCTCGAGGACATCCGGATCTGGCACGAGACCGAGGGGGCCGACCCGGCGGTGGACCTGCGCGAGCTCCTCGCCGAGCTCGGCCTCGCCGGGAGCCGGGTCGGCGTCGAATTGGACTCCTACGGCTTGAAGGCACGGGAGTGGGAGCGTCTGAAGCGGACCCTTCAGGGCTTCTGCGTGCTCGAAGACGCATCGACGCTCGTCGATCGCATCCGGGCGGTGAAGAGCCCGCGGGAGATCGCATACGCGCGCCGTGCGGCGGAGCTGGCCGACGATGCCTGGGACGAGGCGATCCGCCTGGCCCGGCCCGGCGCCTTCGAAGGCGACATCCTCGCCGCGATGCAGGGCGCGGTCTTCCGGGGCGGAGGCGACTACGCCGGCAACGAGTTCATCATCGGCTCCGGGCCGGGGGCACTGCTGGTGCGCTACCACAGCGGGCGCCGCCACCTCGGCGCGCAGGACCAGTTGACGCTCGAGTTCGCGGGGGCGTACCGGCGCTACCATGCCGCGATGATGCGCACGCTTCTCACCGGACGCGCCCACCCCCGCCATATCGACATGCACCGCGCGTGCCGGGAAGCGCTGCACGCGTGCATGGACACGCTCCGAGCGGGCCGGACCATGGGTGCGGTCTTCGACGCCCACGCCCGAACCCTGGACCGCGCGGGCTTCGCATCGTGCCGTTTCCACGCCTGCGGATACGGCATGGGCGCGGTGTACAACCCGCTGTGGGTGGACCCGCCGATGTTCTACTCCGGCAATCCCCTGGTGGTGCCGGCCGACAGCGTCTTCTTCCTGCACATGGTCGTCGTCGACTCGGAAGCCGAGCGCGCGATGACCCTGGGACAGAGCGTGCTCGTCACGGAGAGCGGCTGCGAGTCCCTGAGCCGCTCGAGCCTGGACCTGGTCGTGAACTGAGCCGCGCCGGCACTCGTCCGCCTCGGGCGGAGCGGCTCGCGCTTCGTCCGAAAGCGGCGAGCCCGGCATCGAGCGCGCCCGTGCTCTCCCCGGCCGGGAACCGGGTGGTCGAGAGGCGCGGGCAGCGGCCGATGGAGCCGGCGGCGTGTTCGCGGACGGCAGGACGGAGCCGGCGGCGGGGTCGAGGACGGCTCGGATGACGGGGCCGGACGCGCGCCGTGCACCGCCGCCTCACTCGGGCGGGCAGTCCTCGATCCCCAGCACCCGGGCGAGCTCTTCCTCGAAGCCGAAACTGCTCATGTCGGTCATGCGCATCGGGTACAGCACCCCGTCGAGATGGTCGCATTCGTGCTGCACCACGCGGGCATGAAAGCCCTCCACCTCACGGTCGATCCGCTCCCCGGCGGGCGTCGATCCCCGGTAGCGTATGCGTCGATGGCGCGGCACGAGTCCGCGCAGACCGGGCACGCTGAGGCAGCCCTCCCAGGCTTCCTCCATCTCCTCGTCGAGGGGCTCGATCACCGGGTTGACGAGCACCGTGCGCGGGACCGCGGGGGCATCGGGATAGCGGGCGCTCGATTCCATGCCGAACACCACCACGCGGCTCGCCTCGCCGATCTGCGTGGCGGCGAGGCCGACTCCGCCGCGCGCGGCCATGGTGTCCCACAAGTCTTCCACGAGGGTTGCGATGCGCGCGGTGCCGAGCTCGCTTTCGGGCACCGGCTCGGCCACCCGGCGGAGCTCCGGGTGCCCCATCCGCAGTACCGGACGTTCCATTTCCCGACCCTCTCCTCGCCCGACCGAGGGTCAAGCGTCGGGGGAGAGCGGCCGGGGTGTCAAGGGTGTGCCGCCATCCCGACAGGACCATTCAGAAGTCGAGTTGCGGGGTTCGAAGTACTGGAATCAGGCGA
>CAYFYD010000271.1:0-5956 GCA_964347195.1 uncultured Ectothiorhodospiraceae bacterium | reverse complement strand
TGACGGGTTCGGATGCCCGGACGAGCGCCCGACGTCGACTTTTGAATGGTCCTGAACGAACAAGGAACTCCATTGAAGAACTCCCTCCCGACTCCTACACTGCCGGCGAGAGTGGCGTGTGGTCCCGTCCGGGACGCGCTCGACGAGGGAGGGGGAGGCATGAGCAACAGACAAGCGCACCCCGCGGGGCTCGTCCTGCCCCCGGAGAGCGTGGCTCTCGGTCGTCGCCGTTTTCTTGCCGGCAGCGGTGCGGCCGCCGCCTTGGGCTTCGGGGGGCTGTGCAGCGCACCCGCCGCGGCCGCCGGGGGTACGCTCACCGTCGGGCTGGTCAGCGCGGTCGGCAAGTTCGATCCCCACGGATGGAGCGGCTTTACCTCGAACGTCGTCACCAACCACGTCTATCAAGGACTGGTTCGACTGAACTTCGAGACGAGCGCCATCGAACCCTGCCTCGCGGAGTCCTGGGAGCGGGTCGATCCGCAGACCTATCGCTACACGATCCGTGAAGGCATAACGTTCCACAACGGCGCGCCGCTGACCGTCGATGACGTCATCTTCTCCACCGAGCGCTCCCGGGCGGTGAGCTGGGGCGTCTATGCCCTGGCCAACTTCGAGAGTATCTCCGCCCTCGACGAGCGCACGATCGAAGTCAGGCTCTCGGCGCCGGACTGGCGCTTCGACTGGTTCTACTATTGGCCTCCGGGCGCGATCATGTCCAAGGCGTACTTCGACGAGGTCGGCGAGGAAGAGGCCACCGCCACTCCGGTCGGAACGAACGCGTTCCGCTTCGTCAGCTCGACCAGCTCCAGTGTCCGGCTCGCCCGCTTCGAGGACTACTGGGAAGACGGTCAGCCCTATCTCGACCGCATCAACCTCGAGGTCCTGGACGGAACCACCGTCATCGCCGGACTGCAGACGGGCGAGATCGGTCTCTCGCCCCAGATCGCCTATGACCAGATCGCGACTCTGCAGGCGAGCGGCGTGCGTATCCGGGCTCGTGTCGGTCCTCACATCATGACGACCTACTTCGATCTCTCGAAGGAGCCCTTCGGCGACAGGAACGTTCGCAAGGCGATTGCGGAGGCGATGGACAACAAAGCCGCGCTCAGCGCCTTTCCCACCGAGTTCATCGAGCCCTCCGGCGGCGCGCTCATCCACCCCTCCTTCCCCGACAGCGCGTTCGAGGCGACGAACGCGATCTACACCAGCGATCTCGACAAGGCGCGCGCGTACCTGGCGGCGAGCTCGGTACCCGACGGCTTCTCGGCGAGATGGACGGTCGCGGCCGACCGCCCCCAGGAGCTCGCCATCGTGCTCGGTGCCCAGGAGCGGCTCCGGGAGATCGGGATCGACATCGAGATCCAGCAGTTGCCGGACCCCGACGTCGCGGCGATGACCTTCACGAACCCGAGAGAGTTCGAGATCATCACGTACAACTGGCTCCACAACATGCCCAACACCCTCGATCCGCTCGCAGCCCTCGCGACTTCGAAGGGCGTGAACTTCCCCGGCTACCAGAACGCCGAGGTCGAGCGGCTGATCGACGAGATCATCGTGTCCACCGACGAGGCGGAGCGAAGCGAGAAGCTCGAGCAGGTCCTCATGACCGTCGTCGACGACGCTCCCCTCCTCGGACACGGCTGGGACGGCGTGGTCCGGGCCGAGGCGAGCGGCCTCGACACGCCCGAGCAGACGATCATCGGACAGTGGGATGACTGGTTCCGGGTGACCCGTCTCGCTTGAGCCCCCGGGGCCGGAGCGGTCCTGCGACCGCACTGAAAGTTCGTTGAGGAAGCCCCTCCGCGGCCTTCTTCAACGCGCAGCGCCGCAACGCGCGGCGCGTGGCCCGCACCCCTCCCGATGGCTCGGCGCCCTCGAGGGCGGCGATGCATTCCGGTATCGCACGCGCCTCGACAGAGTGCACGCGTTCTTCGCCGGCCCGCCGGGCGGCCGCGGCCCTGCCTGCCGCCGCCGTCCCGAGCGCCGGGGCTGATCGTGCTCGCCAGGGTCCTGGGCGTGATCCCGGTCATCATCGCCGCGTCGATCCTCGTGTTCGTGGCGATGCGGGTGCTCCCCGGCGACCCCGTCACGGTGCTCGCGGAGGGCAGCCCGCTGACCGAGAAACGGCGCCAGATCCTCACCGAGCGCTACCACCTCGACCGGCCCATCGTCGTCCAGTACGCGATATGGGTGGGGGGAGCGGTCACCGGCGACTTCGGCATCTCGCTCAAATCGAACCGGCCCGTCTCGGCCATCGTCAGGGAATCGGTCGGGCCGACCCTCGTGCTGTTGCTCGGCGGCTTCGCGGTGTCGCTCGTGATCTCGGTGCCGTTGGGAGCCGTCGCCGGTATCAAGGAGAGCTCCCTCATTGATCACGGCATCGTGATGTTCACGATGCTGCTGTTCTCGGTGCCCCTGTTCGTGAGCTGCGTGCTCGCGATCTACGTCTTCGCTCTCCAGCTTCGTCTGTTCCCGTCCTTCGGGCTCCCCTTCGACGAGGGGATCGGCGCTCTGGTGCGCCACATGGTGCTTCCGTGGACGACGCTGGGCCTCACCCTCATCGCCGTACAGGCGGCCACCTTGCGCGCGAGCATGATCGACGCGCTCGGCCAGGAGTACGTGCTGATGGCCGAGAGCAGGGGCTTGCCGAGGGGCCAAGTCGTCCTTCGCCATGCGCTGCGCAGCGCGCTCCTGCCGGTGGTGACCCTGTTGGGGCTTCAGTTGTCGTACATGGTCGTGGGGTCGGTGTTCGTCGATCTCATCTTCGGCCTCGGCGGGCTCGGCACGGTGCTCGTCAACGCGGTGAAGGTCCGCGACCTCCCGGTGGTGCAGGCGGTGGTGATGATCGTGAGCTTCACGTTCATCATCGCCAACCTCGCCGTCGACCTCATCGCATCGCGCCTCGACCCGCGGTACCGGGTGCGCTGAGGCGGCGATGGTCGACCCGGACCCGACCCGGAGCGAAGACCGTCGCTTCGAAGCCGCGGGGGCCTCCGTCGCCCGGTGGCGTCGGGTCGCAACGTACTCCCGGCGCAATCCGGCTCTCGTGATCAGCGGGTCGGTCCTCTTCGTGTTTCTCATCGTCGCCCTCATCGGACCGAGCCTCGCACCACGGGATCCGGTGCGTTCGAATCCCGGCGACAACTACGCGGCTCCCGGCGCGCAGTACTGGTTCGGTACCGACAAGTCCGGCCGCGACGTATTCAGCCGGGTCGTCGTCGGCACCCGCTACACGCTGCTCGGGGGGTTCGGCGTCATGTCGATAGCCGCCCTCGGCGGATTCGTCTGCGGCCTGGCGGCGGCGTTCATCGGCGGGTGGTTCGATCGCGTGCTGATGCGGGTGTTCGACCTTCTGCTGTCGATCCCGCCGCTGATCACCGCCTTCGTGATGGTCGCGATCTTCGGCCCCGGCCTGGGGCCGGTGGTGGTCGGGGTGGGGCTCGGGTACCTCCCGGCCATCGCCCGGATCATCCGTTCGGAGGCGATCATCGAACGCTCCAGACAGTACGTCGCCGCCGCCCAGGGCCTGGGGTACTCCACGCCCCGGATCATCTTCAGCGAGCTGATGCCCAATGTGACCTCGCAGATCATCGTGCAGGCGAGCATGAACCTGCCCTACGCGATCATCGACATCGCGGGGCTCGGCTTCCTCGGGTTCGGCATCCAGCCCCCCACCCCCGATTGGGGCTCGATGCTCGCCGACGGCTCGCGGGCCATCAACCTGGCCCCCTGGCTGGTGATCTTCCCCGGGCTGGCGGTCGCGGTGCTGGTGCTCTCGTGGAACGTCTTCGGCGCCCGTCTGCGCCACGCCCTCGATCCCAGGTACCGACTGTGAGCTCGCCGTCCGAGTTGCTTCTGGCGGTGCGCAACGTCTCGGTCGAGTTCGAGACGGCAGTCGATCCCTTGCGCGCGCTGGACGGTGTCTCCTTCGACCTGAGCCCGGGCGAGACCCTGGGACTGGTGGGCGAGAGCGGGTCCGGGAAGAGCCTGCTGGCCAACGCGGTGATGGGCCTGGTTCGCCCGCCCGGTCGGGTCGTGTCCGGCGAGATCGCCTTCGACGGGCAGGACCTCCTGCGCCTGCCCCCTTCGGCCCTGAACCGGATCCGGGGACGCCGGGTCGCGCTGATCCCGCAGGACGCGTCGCTGGCGCTGAATCCGGTCCTGCGTGTGCGCGACCAGCTCCGCGAGGTGATGAGACGCCACGTGACAAAGGACCGGGCCGAGATCGAGCGGCGGGCGCGAGACACGCTGGCCCGGGTGGGCTTGAGCGATGTCGAGCGGGTGCTGGCCGGCTACCCGGGCTCGCTGAGCGGGGGGATGAAACAGCGAGTGTCGATCGCACTGGCCCTGTGCACGGACCCGGACCTGCTCATCGCCGACGATCCGACTTCGGCCGTCGATGTCACGATCCAGGCCCAGATCCTCCGCGACCTCTATCGACTGACCCACGACACGGGGCTGAGCACGATGTTCATCTCCCACGACCTGCGGGTGATCTCGTCGCTGTGCTCGCGGGTGGTCAGTCTCTACGCGGGCCAGGTCGCCGAGATCGGCCCGGCGGCCCGGCTCATCCGGGATGCGCGCCACCCGTACACCTCCGCCCTCGCTCTGTGCACCCCCACCGTCGAGCGGCGTCGCGACCCGCTTCCCGTGATGCCCGGCTCGCCGGCCGGCGCGACGCGCGTCGAAGGGTGTCGATTCAACCCGCGCTGTCCCCGGGCGGGCCGGCGCTGCGCCGTCGAGCGGCCGCCGCTCGCCGATACCTTCGACGGCGTCGCCTGCTTCAACCCGGTGTCCGATGCCTGAGACGGTCGCATCCCGCCGGGCCGCATCGGCCCGCGCCGCACCGCTCCTCGAGGTCCGCGGCCTGGTCAAGGAGTTCCCTCTCGGCCGCAAGCCGGGGTCGATCACCGAACGCGACGTGGTCCACGCGGTGACCGACGTGTCGCTCACCGTCGCCGCCGGCGAGATCCTCGCCCTGGTCGGCGAGAGTGGGTCGGGCAAGACGACACTGGCGAGCTGCATCGCGCGCTTCGAGGATCCCACCGAGGGCGCCATCCTGATGGAGGGGGAGCCTCTGGTCACGGCCCGCCGGGCACGGGGCACCAGTCGGGCGAGCTGGCGGGGCACCCGCAAGCGCATGGCCGGACAGATCCAGATGGTCTTCCAGGACCCCAGCTCCGCGCTCAACCCACGCCACCGGGTGGGCCGGGCCCTGACCGGCCCGCTCCGCTTGCACGGCGCGTCGCGAGCCGAGGCCACGCGCAGGGCGGCGGAGCTGCTCGAGCTGACCGGACTGTCGGTGGAGATGGCGAGGGCCTATCCGCATCAGCTCAATGCCGGACAGAGGCAACGACTGGTCATCGCGCGGGCGCTGGCCCTGTCGCCGAAGCTGCTCCTGGCCGACGAGGCGGTCTCCCGGCTCGACGTCTCGATGCAGAGCCGCGTGCTCAACCTGTTGCTGCGCGTTCGCAACGAGCTGGGCGTGAGCATCATCTTCATCACCCACGATCTCTCGGTGGTGCGACAGGTCGCGGACCGGGTAGCGGTCATGTATCTGGGGCGGCTGATGGAGGTGTGCGACGCCGGCGACTTCTTCGGTCAGCCGAGCCATCCGTACAGTCAGGCGTTGATGCGCTCCACTCCGCGCTTCGGCCTTGCCGCCAACCGGTACGCGGTCCTCGAAGGCGAGATTCCGAGCCCCTCGCACCCCCCCGCGGGATGCCCTTTCGTCACCCGCTGCCGGGAAGCCCGGCCCCGCTGCAACGAGAGCCCGCCCCCACTCCGGGAGGTCCGGGACGGCGACCTCGTCGCCTGCATCAATCGTACACCCCTCGAGTAGTGCGTCCCGGGCTCGGGGCGCTCCACTGCCGATTCGAATCAGACAGAGAACACATGACTTCAGCAATTCTCATTTTGGCGCCTGACTTCACCCTGAGCCGCAAGCCGTCTTCTC
>CAYFYD010000270.1:0-5961 GCA_964347195.1 uncultured Ectothiorhodospiraceae bacterium | reverse complement strand
GCACGCTTCCCGGAGATCCGGGGTCCCGATGTGAAGGACATCTGCTACGCGACGCAGAACCGGCAGAACGCGATGCGGCGCCTGGCGTCGCTGTGCGACCTGATCCTCGTGATCGGCGCCCACTACAGCTCGAACTCGATGCGGCTGCGGGAGATCGGCGACGAGGCCGGCACCGAAAGCTACCTCATACCGGATGCCGGCAGCCTGCAACCGGCCTGGCTCGAGGGCGTGCGGACGGTCGGCATCACCGCCGGGGCGTCGGCGCCGGAAGCGCTCGTCCAGGACCTGGTCACCCGGCTCGGCGAACGGTATGAGGTCAGCGTTGCCGACCTCGAGGGCATCGAGGAGAACGTGACTTTCCGGTTGCCGCGGACGTTGCAGGACGACGCGCGGCGGGCGCTCTGACCCTCGATGGACCTCCGATGAAAGGGGAACCGGCACGATGAGCGCGGTGGATGTCGCGAGCTCGGTACGCGGGAGCGGTCCGCCGCTCTACCTGGTACACGGCATCGGGTCGCGCAAGGAGCAGTGGAGCCCGCTGATCGATGCCCTCGCCGACGAGTTCACCTGCGTGAGCTTCGACTTGCGCGGGCACGGCGAAAGTCCGATCCCCGACACGCCCTACTGTCTCGAGCAGCTCGTGGATGATCTGGAAGCCCTGCGCGCGACCCTGGGACACGAGCGGATTCACGTCGCCGGCCATTCTCTCGGCGGGATGATCGGCCCCGCCTACGCTCGGGCGCATCCCGAGCGCGTGCGGTCCCTGGGACTGCTGAGCACCGCGGCCGGGCGCAGCGGGGAGGACCGGGCCAAGCTCGCCGGGGTGCTGGAGGCGCTGCGCAGCAACGGGGTCGCTCGCACCCTGGACACCCTGGTCGATCGCTGGTTCACCGACGAGTTCCGCGCGCGCCGGCCGGAGGTCGTGGAGAAGAAGCTCGAGGAGGTCGTCGACACGCCCGAGCACGTGTTCCTGAGCGTGTTCGAGGTCTACGCGGACACCGAAATGGGGCCCTGGCTCCATGAGATCGGGTGTCCCTGCCTGGTCCTGACGGCGGAGCACGACGGCGGCTGCAACCCTCGTCTCAACCGCTTCATTGCCGGAGAGCTCGAGCACTCGGAGCTGGTGATCCTCGACGGGCTCAAGCACGACATCCTGAGCGAAGCCCCGGACCGGGTCGCCGCACCCCTCCTCGCGTTCCTGCGCCGGGTCGCCTGAGCTCCCCGCACGGCGCGAGGCCCTGCCGCACGAGCGACTCCGCCGGCGGAGCCGCGCCGGGCACGGGTGCCCGCACGCCGTTACGGAGCCGGATGAGTCGGCGGCCCGGGCCGTCGATACCGGGCGTCCCGGCCTCGCACGGGACTTCGGGGAACGGCGGCACCGGAGACGTTCATGCGGCGCCCTCCCGGAAGCGAGGGACGACGCGCTCCCCGAACAGGGTCATGCTCTTCAGGATCTTCTCGTAGGGCAGCCCGGGGAAGGGTTCGAGCAGCATGATGTGCGCGAGCCCCGCCTCCTCCCGGAACTGCTGGATCTTCTCCGCCACGTAGTCCGCCGAACCGATCCAGACCACATCGTGAGCGAGCAGGAAGTCGTACCAGTCCGCGTCGCGGTCCTCGGCGCTGAGCGGCTCGCCCGCTTCGAGGAAAGAGCGCTTGGCGCTCGCTTCATCTTCCCACAAGCGCCCGTTCGAGACCGAGTAGAAGATGTTCGCGGCCTCTCTGACGTCTCGGGCCGCCGCCTCCATCGTCTCCGCCACGTAGATCATCACGCAGATGGCGACACCATCGCCGAGGGCCAGATCGCGCCCCACAGCGCCGGATGCCGCCTCCCGGTAGGCGGTCCAGCAGGTCCGGAGCCTTCCCGGTGCGGTCGACATGCCGATCACCTTCATCCCTTCCGCCCCGGCCATCGAGTAGGTGCGGGGCGTGTTCGACATCAGCCAGACCGGAGGGTGGGGTTTCTGGTAGGGCCGGGGGTGGATGTACATGCCGACGTACTCCCCGTCGGGCGCGTGATACCGGGCGTCGAGGGGGAGAAAGGCGCGGTTGGTTTCGTGCCACCCGGGCACCGGAAAGCGGTAGAACTCGCCGTGGTAGCTGAAGGGGTCCTCCGTCCAGGCCTTGATGACGATGTCGAGGCACTCGCGAAACAGGGCGTCGCTCTTCGCGTGGTCCCGGCGGTCCGCATCGACGTTGAACTGGATCGTGTTGCGTTCGTTGAGCCCCCGTCCCGCCCCGAAATCGACCCGGCCCTCGGTCATGTTGTCGAGCAGGGCCACATCCTCGGCCACCCGCAGGGGATGCCAGTCGGGCAGGACCACCGGGGCCTGGCCCACCCGGATCTTCGTACAGTGCGCGGCCACGTCGGCCCCCATCAGGACCGGGTTCGGCGGCGCGTTCATGAAGCCGTTGTGTGCGAAGTGGTGTTCCGTGAACCAGACGGTCGTGAAGCCGGCCTCCTCCGCCAGCCGCGACTGCTCGCGCAGCATGCGAACCACCCGGTCCCAGGGAATGTTCTCCCCGGGGTTGAAGAAGGGCGTGAAATCGAAGCGCATCTACAGTCTCCCGTGCCGATTCGGATGGGTGTCCCGGGCCTGCCCCCGGGCGCCGGCTTCCATGGCGCAGCGCCGGGAAGCTGGCCATGTTCGCATCACTTTCGCTCCTTGCGCGCGCGGGTCCTGCGTGGCCCCCGGGTTGGCGCGGATGCTGCCGGCTCCTCGATCGGCAGCGCCAGGGCGACACCGGAGGCGGTCAGCGCACCGGCGTCCGGCCGCCGCCTCCCGCCGGCGACGACGCGTCGCGCGTTACCCTGCCGCGCCGGGGCGCAACGCCTGCGCTCCCCGGACACTCACCACTCGCCGACGTTCGGCATGGACGCCCACGGCTCCCGGACCGGGAGCGCATCGCCTTCCTGCAGGAGCTCGATCGAGATGTCGTCCGGGGAGCGCACGAACGCCATGCGCCCGTCGCGGGGCGGGCGGTTGATGGTCACTCCCGCGTCCATGAGCTTCCGGCACATGGCGTAGATATCCGAGACCGAGTAGGCGAGGTGGCCGAAGTTGCGCCCCCCTCCCATTTCCTCGGGGTCGTAGTTGAAAGTGAGCTCGACCTGGGCGGACTCGTCTCCGGGCGCGGCGAGCATCACCAGGGTGAACCTGCCCTCGGGGTTGTCGTAGCGCTCGACTTCCCGAAGGCCCAGCGTGTCGCAGTAGAAACCCAGCGACTCGTCCAGATCCTTCACCCGGACCATCGTGTGCAGATACCTGAGACGCATGGTGCGCGCATTCCTCTCTCCAATGACAAGGGAAAGGATGCCCCGGCCTTTCGTGGTGGTGCAACCCGAAAGCGATCGATAATCGGCACCGGGCCGCGACCGTGGCACCGCCCGGTCCCGACGAGGAGCTGAAACGAGATGGGCATGATGGACCTTTCGGACCGGGTCGTGCTGGTAACCGGCGGATCGCGGGGGATCGGGGCCGGCATCGTGCGCGTCCTGACCGATGCCGGGGCGAGCGTGGCGCTGCACTACCACCGGAGCGCGGACGAAGCGCGATCGCTGGCCGAGGACCCGGGGCCGGAGCGCGTTCGGCTGATCCGGGCCGATCTGGCCGACCCGGGTGCGCCGCTCCGCGTCTGGGGCGAGGCGCTCGGGTTCAAGGGGCGGATCGATGTGCTCGTGAACAACGCGGCGGTGCGCCTCACCTGCGGCTTCGACGAGAGCTACGAGGACTTCGACCGGGCCTGGTGCGACTCCATGCGGGTCAACGCCACCGCGCCCGCGCACTTGTGCCGGCTCGCCGTCGCCCACTGGCGGGAGTGCGATGCCGGCCGGAGCCGCAAACGGGGCGGGACGATCGTCAACCTGTCGAGCCGCCCCGCATTCCGTGGCGACCGGCCGCACTTCTACCACGACGGCGCCTCGAAGGCGGCGCTCACCTCCCTCACCTACGGACTCGCCCGATTCTGTGCCGCCGACAACATCACCGCCTTCGCGGTGGTGCCCGGCATCATCGAGACCGGACAGATGAACGAGTACCGCCGGCACTACGATGTGTCGGAGGCGCTCGCCGAGATCCCGCTGGGCGAGCTCGGCACCCCCGAGGATGTCGGCAAGGTGGTCGCCTTCCTCGCCTCGGGCGAGGCACGCTACTCGACCGGTTCCACTATCGACGTATCGGGCGCATCCTACATCCACTGACCCTCCCCCGGACGGCGCGCACGGGCAAGCGCGGCGGGGACGGGCCGCCGAGCCGGAAACGGATTCACGCGAGCGCCGTCCGGGGCGGCGAGTCTCTCGGGAGCGCAGGAGGACAACACATCTTGGCAGGGCATGAAGCGAGGCTCGGGCCGAAGTTCGAGAGCTTCTGGCTCGAGGACGCGCGGCGCGAGGACGACGCCGTCTCACCCCGCCTGGACGGCGACCGGCGCTGCGACGTGTGCATCGTCGGCGGCGGATACACGGGGCTGTGGACCGCCATCCACCTCAAGCAGGCGGCGCCGGCCACGCACGTCGTGCTCATCGAGGCGCGGCGCTGCGGCAGCGGCGGGAGCGGCGCCAACGCCGGTTTCGCGGTGCCGCTCTGGGCCCACTTCCCGCTGCTGCGGCAGATGTGCGGGACCGACGAGGCGCTACGCCTCGGACGGGCTTCCGTCGCCGCCATCGACGACATCGAGACGCTCTGCCGCCGCTACCGGCTCGATGCGGGGCTGCGGCGCAACGGCACGATCTGGGGGGCCACCTGCCCCGCTCACGTCGGGGTGTGGAACGGCCTCGTCGACGCCCTGGAGCCCTACCAGATCCACCCCTACCGGCGAGTCAGCGGCGAGGAGATCGCGGCCCTAACCGGAGCGCGCACCTTTCTCGCCGGAGTGCTCGAGCCAGCCAACGCGACCGTGCACCCCGGGCGCTTGGTGCGAGCGCTGCGCCGGATCGCCCTCGGACTCGGGGTGGAGATCTGCGAAGGCACGCCGATGCGCCGCCTGCGCCGCGGACGCCCTCCGCGAGTGGAGACCCCGACCGGCACCATCACCGCGGAGCGCGTGGTGCTCGCGCTCTACGCCTGGTCCGCCGCCCTGCCCGAGCTCCGGCCCAGCGTCGCCGTCATCTGCACCGACGTCATGGTGAGCGAGCCGCAGCCGGAGCGCGTCGAGGCGGCGGGCTGGACCGGGGGTCCGGCGCTGATGAGCGCCCACACCATGACGGAGGCGCTGCGCACCACCGCCGACGGCCGGGTGCTCTACAACAAGTCGGGCGGGGCGCTCGCCTTCGGGGCGCGCGTCGACGCCGCACTCGAACGTCCCGGCCACTCCCGGGTGCGGATGCGTGCCCTCTTCGCCCGGCGCCACCCGCGACTCGCCGAGGCGCCCACCGCGCGCCAGTGGAACGGCCCCATCGACCGCTCCCGTCTCGGGGTGCCCCTCTTCGGTCCCCTGCCGACCTGCCCGGACGTGTTCTACGGCTTCGGCTACTCGGGCCGGGGGGTGCTCACCACCGTGCTCGGTGGACGCATCCTCGCCGCTCTGGTGCGCGATGCCGGCGACGAGTGGGCCAACACGGGGCTCGTGCGTCCCCCCGGTCGCGACTTTCCGCCGGAACCCTTCCGCTACGCGGGCGCACTCCTGGTGCGCGGCGCCATCCGCCGCAAGGACCGCCGCGACGACGAAGGGCGGGCCATCGGCCCGCTGACGCGCGCCTTCTACCGTCTCAAGCCGGGAGGATGGACCGGCACCGACCCGAACCGCTGAAGGTCCGAGAGGTGCACCGCTTCCCGCGGGTGGACGGGAAACGCCCAATGGCGTCCACATCGTGCGGCCGGTCCGCTCGAGGGGTTCGGGTAGCCAGGAGTCTGCGCCGCAGAAGATTCTCGTGGGACCGCACCGCACCATGAACGCAAGTGAGTGTCCCTTTCGGCAGCAATTCTCATTTTGCTCGTCGGGTCCCGCGGCAGGACCGGCACGACC